>JBEKYH010000161.1:0-9764 GCA_049511115.1 Tepidisphaeraceae bacterium
TGGGTGTTAAAAGGTCGTGCACACGAAACGACCCCGGTTGCGAAAGACGCTGCTGTTGTGTTTGTGCTTCCGTGTTCCTTTCATGGCGGCGACCGCCTTCCCAGGTCAATTTCTCCCCCTGGTCCGACTTTCATGGCACAACTGCAATCTTGCCCAACATCCGATTGCCGAAAGCAAAAAAACCGACGTGGTTTTACGCCCATAGGCATTCAACCACGTCGGTTTACTCTCCAACCGGCCTCCGGAAGAACCGGGTGCCCTTTATTGAGTCGGCCGACGACTTTTGTTTTCCGTTTGGAGCTCAATCATGTGCAGCTCCGCGTCTGTGGCATCGTAAGGATTCGACATTTCAGAACAATCAGGGTTTGAGGGTGTTGGGCGCAAAAAAACCTTACAACGCCGATTGTTGGGTCGATCGCTCTGCCGTTGCCTTCATTTCGCAGATGAGGGTGAGGCCTCGACGAACAGTTCGCGCGCCTTGGCCAATAGCTGGTCATCGGTGAGATGGTGATCGTCGATAACAACTGAGCCGATGACGCGCTCCGCGATGTCGGGGTGATGGCGTTTCAAGTCGGCGAGCAACTGCTCCATGGCGCTGCTCGCCCCCGTGCCCGCGCCGAAGAGCAGAATTTGTTTGGCTCCGAGCAGCGTCTTGACGACCGATTCATAGAAGCTCCGCCGCTCCGGCTTGCGCTGGCCGTTGGAGTCGTCCTGGTTGTAGTGGAGATCGCGGCCGTAGCCGAACGGGTCATACGGGGTGATCTTTTGCGGTACGGACCCGTGCATTTCCGCGCTGTAGACTCGCGCCAGCCGATGATCGATGACCACCAGCAAATGGGTGCCGACCGGCGCGGGAGGCGGCACAGGCGCTCCCGATCGCTCCAGGAAATGGCGCACCTGCATCAGTTCGCGCTTGTCGGCCAGGTCCTTGCCGCGCGGGCGGCGCAGCATGAGCATCTGGCCGTTGCGGGTGACCTTGAGGTTTCCCTGTTCGTCGTCAACCGTCTGGGCGCCGGGGATCGCGCCCAGCAGCGACCAGACATCCCGCCACTGCAAATTATGCGGCATGGGATGTTGAAAGATGTGCTGATATACCTTCCGATGCGGACCCGATAGTTGCGATTCCAATTGGTGCCTCCTGGTTTATTGAACGTGCTCGGCGAGGAACCACGCCTGCTTGAACCGGGCATTTCAAGACTCCTGGGTGAAATGGCAGGAAACGCGACGGCTCTATATCGCCGCCGCGCTTCCGAGAGTGCCAATGATTAGCAGCCGTGAATTAGACAAGTACCGCGACGGGGGCATCAGCCAGATACAAATTGGCTTGCGATGCTCCCGAGTTGGACACGATCGTTTTAGCGCGGGTGACTTCATCGGGGGTTCCGTGAATGACCAGCATGAACTTGCCCGCCTTGAGGGAGGTCTCGTAATTGAGGATGCTGTCCTTGGGAATGCCGATGCTGTAAAGCCCGGCGCCGATGGCGCTAAGCCCGCCAACAACGACCGCGCCTTCCAAAGCCGCGGCAATCCACGTGACAATCGGCCCGAACGCGACAAACGGCCCAACGCCGGGAATGAGGAAGAAAGCCGACCCAAAAAGCAGGCCCCACAGCCCGCCCCAGAAGGCGCCGTTCTTGCCCCAATATTTCATCCGATCGCCGGTGGTGTAATACCCGACGACATGCTCGTCCGTGTGGTAATCCTGGCCGACGATCGACAGGCCCTTCATATCAAAGCCGTCCTGCTGGAGTTCCTTGACGGCTGCCTCTGCCTGCGTGTGCTGATCGAAAATCGCCACGACTGAATTTTTGCTCATCATATCTAGACTCCTCTAATTGGTCGGAAAGCATCTGGTCTCCGCACCCTTGGTAAAACTTGACTATTTATGTCCTAAATCCTGAACGTCCTGCTTCAAATCGGATTTGTCCTGGTTCACTTTGTCCTTATCCACCGTCACGGTGACGGTGGATTGACCATGATCATCGTGCGATTCGGCACGGAACCAGCCGCGGTAGAAGCCGACGGCGGCAATGAGAGCCGCTAACAAAACGACCATGCCTACAAATCGAGTCACGTTCGACTCCTGGCTGGAAGAATTCACAGCCTGTACGGAAGCACGTTGCACAGCATCAAAATCACCAGAATCAGCAGAAGCACGCCGAAGCCGCCGCTTGGGCCATAGCCCCAGTTTTTGCTGTAGCCGTAATGGGGAAGTCCGCCGCACAGCAACAAGACCACGATAATGATAAGTATGAGACCCATATGGATTCCTTTCATTGGCGGCTGGCGCCAGGATTATTGATGGTCGTTGGAGTGATCGACATCCGCGTGGACGTCCACGTGGGCATCATCATGGTGTTGATCATCAAAATGCGGATCATCATGATGGTCGTCGCGGTGATCGTCATGGCCCCATTGGCAGCCGGCGATTCCCATCATGGTGGCTAAGGCAATTGCCACCGTCAGTGTTGTCTTGAGTAATGTTGTGTGTTTCATAGTAGAACTCCTGTCTTCGTTCTAAAAAGGCTCGACTCAATTCCAGCGCCCCGCGACATAGACGTAACCATGCTCGCCATGCTCATAGTGCGACGCGACCCAGCGGCCGTGACCCGCCGGCGGACGATCCCATCGCCCATGCCGCAATTCGTAGCGGCCGCCGACCACGACATATTCGGGCTGAATCCAGACCATGCCGACTTCCGGCGCCGGGGCCGGCTCCTCGTAAACGACCGGCGGCGGCGGCTCGACCACCACTTCCTGATCGGGCGGCGCCGCTTCCACAACAACCGCCGGCTGCGGGCTGTAAACGTCCACGGAGCACCCGCAGATCAGCAGCGCCGGCAAGGCAATCGCAGCGGCCAGTGTGGTATTGATCAATGTGACTCGCTTCATACGTTCACTCATTTCGTGATAAATGGATCGCTAGATCCGCCTTGGGTCCAACTGCCCCCTGCCACCTTCTGGGAGAGGAGAAACACCTGGACCATGGTTCCGGTCGTAAACGCCTGCACCACCGCGCCGGTGGCCGGCTCGATTTCCGCCGTCGATTCGCGCACGGCAACTCCGGTGATGCGTTTGATCGCCTCGCGCAGCGGCGCGGAAGAATTGCTGAACAACTGGCGATGAAACTCCTGCACCTGGCTGGCCCCCTCGGGGCTTTGCGCCAAGGTTCTTTCGGCCTTGGACAAGGCGCCGTGAAGCGTAACGACCAATGTGTCGCCGCTGAGAACCACCGTCACCGATTCGGCCGCGTGGCCCGTGCGCTGCTGCTGGAAGGTCATCGCGGCATCGGCAATCTGCTTCGCCATGGTTGGATTGACCTCTAACATTTCACATTTCCCCATATGGCGGCGACGATTCGTGGTTTGTCGCGGCCGGTAAAAGGCTGACGTGGCGGAATGGCTTGTCTTCCGCCGCACGCCGGCTTTACAAAAGAGGGCGCCACGCCCCTCGGCGGGGCGCCCCGCGATTACTTGAACTTAGTTGCGGGTGCTGATCAGGATTGCGACGCGACGATCGCGGCGCTGGTTTTCGTCGCCGTACGCGCCGGTCTGAATGCGGTCGGCGGGGACACCCGCGTCCAGAAGTGCGTGGCGCACCGAGTTGACGCGGCGATCGGACAGGTCCTGGTTGTGGGGATCGGCGCCGTGCATGTCCATCGAGCCGTCGATGCCGACCTGGAGCGAGGGGTTGGCCTTCAGGTAAGCGGCAATCTCAGCGACCGTGCCGGTCTGGGAGTCGCGAACATCGGCGCTGTTGTAATCAAACCAGAATTCGCGATAGGCGGTCCACTGACCGACCACGCCGGCCGGACCTTGAGCGCCGGTTGCGCCGGTGGCGCCTTGAGCGCCCGCGGGACCGGAGTAACCGGTCGCGCCGGCGACCCCGGCAGTCGAACTGCCTTGAGCGCCGGTCGCGCCGGTTTCGCCTTGTTCGCCCGCCGGACCGCTGCGTCCAGCCGGGCCGGCCGGACCGATAAGGGTCGGGCCCTGGGCGCCTGTTTCGCCTGTAGCGCCTTGTGCGCCCTGGGGACCGGCACTGCCTGTCGGGCCGGCATAGCCGGGCAGACTCGCGCCCATGGAGCCCGCCTGTCCGGCAGCGCCTGTCGCGCCTTGGGGACCCGATGCGCCCTGTGGGCCGCTGGGACCGACGGCAACTTCGCCCGCCACGCCGGTCGCGCCGGTGTAGCCCTGGACGCCGTTGACGCCGGACGGTCCTTGCGCCCCGCGGTCGCCGGCCAGGGCATATCCCGCGGGACCGGTGACGCCGGTGGGGCCTTGCTGGCCGACCGGTCCGGACGGACCCTGCGGACCCGCCGGGCCCATCAGGCTCGATTGTGCGGGAGAGGAAAACGTGGCCTGGGTCGGTTGGGGCTGGGTTTGCGTGCTGCAACCTGCAAAAACCATCGCGGTAGCCGCGAGTAACAGTTGTCTTTTCATTGTCGTTGCCTCGGTAAATTGGGCTTCTAAACAGTTCTGCCGGTGATTCGCGACGTTCGCGTCACCTGTGGATTTCAAGTTAACTTTCCAGACAGAAGAAATGAGCAGACCAAAAAAAAGCCGACGTGGTTGAACACCCGGAGGCATTCAACCACGTCGGCTTACTCATTAACAGGCCGCGCGATTTGGTTCGCGTTGCCCTTCATCTAGTCATCCGGCGATTGTTAATTTGTCTTCTACCACATCATAGGATGCTCGAATGCATAAAGCAATGTAAAAGTTAGGGAATTGTTACTTTCGGCCGAATCTGCGTCTGATCGCGTGTATAGAGTTCCACCAGAGCGCCGCGCAAGGGAGCGCTGGCTCGCGCCTTGCATCCGGCCACGATTTCACGACCCGACAACGACCAATCTTCCTGCGTCCGCATTCCCGCCTCGGCGTACATTTTCAGGACCGAATCAAATTGATTCATGGCAATCTCCTTTTGTTATTTGTGATTCTCACTACGGCGCCACGAGCGACTATCGATGCAGCTCCTCCACTTTCACGGCGGCCGGGTCGATCATTATGCAGCGCGGCTCAGAGTGCAGAAAATCGTTGAGCTGGGCCTCGGTAACTGAATGACAAAACACGGCAGCGGCCTCACTGCGCAGGGCCTGCCAGTTGGACGTCTCATAAATATCGCACCAGTGCCTGGCAACGTCGCCTCGCAATGTTTCCATCCATTGCGATGCCACGCCGGCCGCGTTCCTCAACTGAAGTATAAACGGCAGTCCATCATGTAGTTCATCAACGCTGATCATAAGAACCAACCTTTCAATCCGCCGGACGAATACCATGCTCAACTGGTTTTCAAGCGCGAGCGAAAAACAAAGAAGCCGACGCGCCTGAATGCCTGGAAAACATTCAATCGCGTCGGCCTTACTCTTCAACGAGCCTCCCGCCGTTGCGGGCTGCCCTTCATCTAGTCTTGCGACGAATCCGATGACAGCATTCAGTTCTCAATGTGCGCCGAATATTATAAAACACTCGCGACGCTCGTTGATGAATTATAGGGGCCGGAGGGGTGAATACAAGGAATAGGGCGAATTATCTCTTTTTCGTATCGCGAAACAGGGGCGATTTAGCCAATGTGAACAGCACAACCTCTTCGCCGGTCAATGTGCTGATGTCATGGTGCAGGCTCACGACCTTGATGCCGGTGATTCCCTCGACCATTTCCTCCATGGTCGGCCGAGCCGTCTCGATGAGATGACGGCGGACTTCCTTAAGCAGGGATCGTCCTTTTTCCGCGGGGAGCATCTTGACCAGGTGCTGTTCCGCGGAGGTCAGCACGCCGGTAAGGCGGACAATCACCAGGTCGTCGATCAAATGGGCGCGCACGTCCTTGGGGCCGCGGCCCATGTATTCCTGTTCAAAGCGGCTCATCCCCTCGGAGATGGCGCTTTCAATTTCACCCTGGGTTTTCATCACAGAGGCAGTATACCAAGAATTCCGGATTTTTATTGCGTTATGCTTCAACAAGCCTATGATTAGGATGGAGAAGAGCCGCAAAAGCTCAGGCTCATTGGAGCAGGGAGAAGTTTTCGGACGAAAAGTTTTCGGATGACTTGATAAAGGGTATTCCGGTCTGTTGGGCCGGACGACCTGTTAATAAGTAAGCCGACGCAATTGAATCCCGATGACTCGGGGTTTGGCTGCGTCGGCTTTTTTTTTCCATAAGGTGAGCAACTGGTAAAGGATTACCCCTGGCCCGCAAGCGCTTTGCGTGGTCCATGCATCAGAGTGCAGGAAGCCGGAAACGCAATAATCGATCGGTGGACAGGAGTGTGTGCCATGTTGGTCCTCTCGAGGCGAAGCAATGAGTCGATCGTAATTGGCGCGCCGGGCGGCGTTGACCGTTTGGCGAAATTGACGGTGATCGGCGTGCGCGGCGGAACCGTGAAACTCGCCATTGAAGTTGATGGCGACGTTGCGGTGCACCGGTTGGAGGTGTGGGAGCGAATCCGTGAGGGCCGCGAATTGCGGCGGTTAGCGCGGGGCCAAATGACCAACGCGGCCTCGTAATGCATTTGGAGGAAATTGAAATGAGATTTAAGAAGTCAGTTCTTTCAGCATCGGCAAGCATGTCCACTTTCGGCGCGCTGGGATGGGCACTATTCCTGGGTGGATGCTCGCGGCAAGATGAAGTCGTCGAACAGCCGCCCCAGTCGCAGCAGCAGCAAGCTCAGGCAACCGTGGACGCACAAGCCGCGGATGCGCCGCAATATGCCGTTGTGCAGCAGGCCCCGCCGCCCCTCATCGTCGAAGTCCAGCCGCCCGCACCATCGCCCGACGACGTGTGGATTGCCGGCGCATGGAACTGGGACAACCAGAAATACACCTGGCAAGCCGGTCGATATAGCCGTCCGCCGCAGCCCGGCGCCGTTTGGGTAGCGGCGCGCTACGACAGCGATTCCCACGGTAACCGCTATACGCCGGGCCAATGGAGCAAGCAAAGCCCCGACCGAAGTGCTCCTAAGGCCCCAGATAACGTTCCCGGCCGGCAGGATAAAGCCCCAGACAGACCGCAAGAAAGAGCTCCCGATAAGGCTCCAGACAAGCCTGCGGACAAAGGTCCAGACAACGGCCCGGACCAGGGACCCGGCCGCGATGGGCATTAACTCCGGGCGCCTTCGCCGTCAGAGGGCTTGTGATCGTTGGAAACGCAGTCGCGGAATGGGTTGAAATGACGGAGCTTATGGAAAAATCCCAGGATCAATTACTCTCAGAGCTTCGCGCGGAGCTTTTGACTTCACAGGCGGCGCTGCAAAAAGCGCTGGCGGTGAACCAGGGCGCTCTGGAAGCCGGGCTAACCGAGCGGACCCGGCGCGCCGAATCCGAACGCGTGGGAAAGATCAAGGACGAATTCCTTGCCAATCTTTCGCATGAGATTCGCACGCCCCTCAATGCCATCCTGGGCTGGGCGCAACTTCTAATTCCCGGAAAATCGACCGACTCGGAATTGGCCGAGGGCCTGGAAATCATCACGCGCAACGCCCGCAACCAGGCGCGGCTCATTGACGATCTTTTGGATATGAGCCGGATCATCTCCGGCAAGATGCGCCTGGAGGTTCAGCGGGTGGATTTGCCGGCGGTAATCGATGCCGCCATTGAGTCAGTGAAACCCGCGGCTGATGCCAAATGCATCAAACTGCAAAAGATCATTGACCCCATCGCCGGCCCGACAAGCGGCGACCCCAACCGCCTGCAGCAAGTGGTCTGGAACCTCTTGATAAACGCCATCAAGTTCACGCCCAAGGAGGGAAAGGTCCAGGTCGTGGTGGAAAGAGTGGACTCCCACATTGAGGTGTCCGTGAGCGACACCGGCAAAGGAATAGCCGCCGAGTTTCTCCCCCACGTCTTTGAGCGTTTCAGCCAGGCCGACAATTCGGCGCGAAGGGGCAACGGCGGGCTGGGGCTGGGACTTGCGATCGTGAAAAGCCTGGCCGAATTGCACGGCGGCTCCGTGCGCGCCAAGAGCGGCGGCGAGGGTAAAGGCGCAACGTTCATCGTGTCATTGCCGATCTCGGTGGTCCACTCGCTCGACAGTGCCGAAAATCTGCAGCACATCATGGTGAGCCCAGAAGATGCCCTCCTCCACAGCGCAGACCTGAAGGGGATCAAGGTCATGGTAGTGGACGACGACGCCGACGCCATCGGCCTGGTCAAGCGGATCATGGAGGAGTGCGGCGCCGTGGTAACGACCTGCGCATCGGGCAAGGAATGCATGGAGTGTCTTCCGCGGGGACGGCCCGACGTCGTCATCATGGACATCGGAATGCCCGAGATGGACGGCTATATGCTCATCGCAAAGCTGCGCGGGCTCGGTCGCGAGCAAGGCGGTCAAACGCCGGCCATAGCCCTCACCGCCTTCGCTCGAAGCGAGGACCGGCGGCAGGCGATGCTGGCGGGCTTCGATGTTCATATTGCCAAACCGGTTGAGCCGGGTGAATTGGTGGCCGTCGTCAGCCGGTTAGCACGGCGGACCATTGCGGCTTGAATAATATATGGATTTTTCTTGCATTGTTGATTCTTTCCCGTACAATCCTACAGTCGTGGGGCAGTCTGATAAAAACTGCTCCATACACAAAATCATCGGATGACTAAATAAAGGGTAGTCCGGTCTCTCGGCCGGAAGACCCGTTAATGAGTAAGCCGACGCAATTGATTCCCAATTTCTCGGGATTCGCGTGCGTCGGCTTTTTTTTGTCTTCGGGGGGCGGAGTGCTGAAAATGAATCGGAAATGTCTGACTCTCGCGGCGATTACGCTACTCTGTGGCTTCATTCCGCAAACAAAGGCCGGCCTCTCGCTGGGCTCGGCCGGCAACTTTGCCGTGCTGGCCGGATCGACCGTGACCAGCACCGGGCTCACCGTCATCAATGGCGGAGACGTCGGCGTGGCGCCGGGCACCGCCATCACCGGCTTTGGCCCTGGGGTATTGCTGGCGCCCTACGCGTTTCATTCGGGAGACGCGGTCGCGCTGGCGGCACAGGGTGACCTCACCACGGCCTACAACGACGCGGCGGCGTTGCCGGTCACGCAAACATTGACCGGCCAGGACCTCGGCGGGCAAACCCTCATGCCGGGCGTCTATTTCTTCTCGTCATCGGCGCAACTGACGGGAACGCTTACTCTTAACGACAACAACGAGCCCAACGCGCAATTCGTCTTCCAGATCGGCAGCACCCTTACGACGGCCAGCAATTCGGCGGTGGTGACAATCGAAGGCGGATCGAATCCTGGCTCCAATGTCTTCTGGCAGGTGGGCACTTCCGCCACAATCGGCTCAGGGACAGCTTTTGAGGGATCGATCCTCGCCAATGCCAGCATCACCATGGACACCGGCGCATCCATCCTGGGCGGAAGCGCCCTGGCGAGCGTGGGCGCGGTGACCCTCCAAGGCAACACTATCGACGCAAGCAGCAGCTCCAGTTCGGTGCCGGAGCCGGCGACGATTGCGATTGTCCTCGGCGGCGCCCTGCTGGGGCTTCGCCGGCCGCGGGGAGCCAAGCCACGTTCGCGGTAAAGTCTCGCATTTGGCTCGAATATGCCCTGCAATAAATTCTCCTGTTTTGAATTTCAACCTGACGGGCGAGTGAGATTCCGCGACCTGGAACATCGGCGTGCGGCGAACGCCCGGAGGGGGGGTTTGAAAGTGCATCAACTGACTAAGGCAAACACGCCAGACGATGAGCGGGCTCAGGACGCGCCATTTGTTTTGCAGATCGGCAATGCCTTTACCGCAAACACCGCCTCGTCGGTGGCAACAATTAACGGCGGC
>JBEKYH010000162.1:0-11875 GCA_049511115.1 Tepidisphaeraceae bacterium
CTTGTCGTGAGCGGAACGCTCAACCTCGTGGCCAATAGCCTGAGCGTAACGACAGTGGCTTTGACCGGCGGCGCGATCACCGGAACGGGAAGCCTGATGTCCAGCGGGCTGTTCACGTGGTCGGCGGGAACGTTGTCGGTTCCGAGCGTCACCGTCAATGAGGGCTTAAGCATCACCGGGGACGGCGTGATTCTCAGTGGTAGCACGCTGATGATTCCGTCGGGTCAAAGTGCCACGATGAGCGGCAGCGCGGACGTTCTCGAACTGATCAACGGCACCCTGGACAACGCGGGCACGTTTACCGCTAGCGGTGACGAGATTATTAACAACGGCGGAACCGACGCCTTCAACAACTCCGGCGCCTTCGACGTCACCGGGACATTCACCGTCAATAACGGGGTGCCGCTGAACAACACGGGAACAGTCGAGGTCAAGGGCGGGACGCTGACGCTCAACGGCGGAAGCACGGGCACTGGAGCCACCTATCTGGTGGACAGCGGAGCGACGCTGGTTGTAGACAACGGAACGTATACGTTCGACGCTGCCACCAGTATTCGCGGCGCTGGAACGGTGACGTTCTCCGGCGGGACCAATACAGTCAATGGGACTTACGACATCACAGGCAGCACCATCTTCACCGGCGGCGCGACCACATTTAGCTCCGGCAGCACGGTGACCAGTCTGGGCAATGGCAGCCTGCTCGTCTCCGGTGGAAGCGTGACGTTTGATAGTTCGATTGCGGGATTAGTCAGTGGCCCTCTTGTCGTGACTGGAACGCTCAACCTCGTGGCCAATAGCCTGAGCGTAACGACAGTGGCTTTGACCGGCGGCGCGATCACCGGAACGGGAAGCCTGTCGTCCAGCGGGCTGTTCACGTGGTCAGCCGGAACATTGTCGGTTCCGAGCGTTACCGTCAACGGCGGTTTAAGCATCACTGGCGACGGCCTGATTCTCAGCGGCAGCACACTGATGATTCCGTCCGGGCAAAGTGCCACGATGAGCGGCGGCGCGGATGTGCTGGAACTGATCAACGGCGTCATCGACAACGTGGGCACGTTTACCGCCAGCGGGGAAGAAATCATCGACAATGGGGGAACCGACGCCTTCAACAACTCCGGTTCATTCGACGTTACCGGCTCGTTCACCGTGAATAACGGGGTGCCGCTCAAAAACAGCGGGACCCTCAATCTCCAGTCGAGCCTGGCAGATAACGGGGGATTCACCCAGACCGCCACGGGTACAACGTACGTTTTCATCGGCGGGACATCCGCCGGGCAATTCACGCAGTTGATTATCAGCGGCGGCGGCAGCGCCACACTGGCCGGCACACTCGGCGTTACTCTGACCAACAGCTTTACGCCCAGTGTGGGCAGTTCCTTCAAAGTCCTTACCGTCACATCATCCATCACCGGGCAGTTTTCCAAATACAACGGCGTGGTGAATGGAAGCACGTATCTGTCGCCGGTCTATCAGAGTGCGGATTTACTGCTAACGGCAGTCCCCACCAGCGCCCCGTCCATTAGCAGCGCAGCGACGGCAACCTTCACAACCGGCTCCGCCGGCACATTCACTGTCACTAGCACGGCGGCGCCAAGCGCAGGTTTGACAGAGACCGGTCCCTTGCCCGGCGGCGTAACGTTCGTGGATAACGGCAATGGCACGGCCACGCTCTCCGGCACGCCTGTCGCCGGTAGTGGCGCGACTTATCCTCTGACGATTTCCGCCAGCAACGGCGTTTCTCCCGGCGCGACGCAGTTCTTCACCTTGACGGTGGATCAGGCGCCGGCGATCACCAGCGCCTCCAGCAGCAGCTTTACGACCGCCTCTTCAGGAGCTTTCACCGTCACGACGACGGGATTCCCCACGGCCGCCGTGACCGAATCCGGCGCTCTGCCAAGCGGTGTGGCGTTTGTTGATAATCACAACGGCACGGCGACTCTCTCGGGCACGCCTGCCGCGGGAACCGGCGCATCGTACGTCCTGACGCTGACCGCCAACAACGCGGTTACGCCCAATGCCACGCAGATGTTCACATTGACGGTGGATCAGGCCCCGTCGATCACCAGCGCGCCCGCGAAAGCCTTTACGACCGGAGCGGCCGGCACGTTCTCCATCACAACCTCAGCCTTCCCAATCCCGACACTCGTGGAAAATGGCGCGCTGCCCAGTGGCGTGACGTTCGTCGATAACGGCAACGGCACGGCGACCCTTTCCGGCACTCCCGCCGCCGGCGCGGGCGGTACCTATGGCGTGGCGATCACCGCCGCCAACGGAATTTCACCCAGCGCCGTTCAGGCGTTGATTTTGACGGTGGATCAAGCCCCGGCGATTACCAGCGCGCCCAGCACGGGCTTTATTGCCGGCGCGGTGGGCGCCTTCACCGTCGCCACGACGGCATACCCAACCGCGGCCCTCAGCGAAGTCGGCGCTTTGCCGGGCGGCGTGACGTTCGTGGACAACGGCAACGGCACGGCGACGATATCAGGAATGCCGGCCGCCGGCACCGGCGCAACCTATGACTTTGCGATCACGGCGGCCAACGGCGTTTCGCCCAGCGCCAATCAGACATTTACATTGACGGTGGGTCAGCCCGCGGCAATTACCAGCGCCAGCTTCGCTACGTTTATCACGGGTGCCAGCAGTTCTTTTGCGGTCGATACCACCGGCTTCCCGACGGCGTCACTTACCGAAACCGGCACGCTGCCCGGCGGCGTCGAATTTCTAGACAATGGCAACGGCACAGCAACGTTATCAGGCACACCCGCCGCGACCGCGGGAGGTAGCTATTTGTTGACCATCACGGGCGCAAACGGCGTCGGTGGCGTCGCCTCCCAGACATTCACATTGACGGTTGACGAAGCCCCCGCGATCACCAGCTCCAGTTCCGCGACGTTTATCACGGGCGATGACAGTTCATTTGCTATCGCCACCGCCGGCTTCCCCGCCGCGGCGCTTACCGAAACCGGCACACTTCCCACCGGCGTAAGTTTCCTGGACAACGGCGATGGCACGGCGACGCTGGCAGGCATCTCCGCCGCGACCGCCGGGGGAACTTATTCGCTGACGATCACGGCCGCCAACGGCATCGGCGCCAACGCCACCCAGACTTTCACATTAACCGTTGATGAGGCGCCGGCGATCGCCCACGTGAGCAATCCGGTCTTTACCGCCGGTTCACAAGGCTCCATTACTGTTACCTCAACTGGCTTCCCGAATGCTGCCTTGAGCGAAACCGGCTCGCTTCCCAGCGGCGTGACGTTCGTGGACAATGGCAACGGCACGGCGACGCTTTCCGGCACACCCGCCGCGACGGCCGGTGGAACGTATGTTCTTACGCTCACCGCCGCCAACAGCGTGTTGCCCAGCGCCACGCAGACGGTCACCTTGTCGGTGGATCAAGCCCCGGCCATCACCAGCGCGTCGAGCGCCTCCTTCTCCCTTGATGAACCGGGGACTTTCACGGTGACCACCACCGCCTTACCCAACGCCGCACTGACAGAGTCCGGCGACCTTCCCGGGGGCCTAACTTTCCGCGACAACGGCGATGGCACCGCGACGATTTCCGGCACTCCGACGCAGGTGGGAACGTTCCCGCTGACCCTCACCGCCGCCAATGGGATTTCGCCCAACGCCGACCAATCATTTACCCTCACGGTGATTCAGCCCCCCGGGGACAGCGCCCCGACGATCACCAGCGCGGCGTCGATCATCTTCGCGGCCGGCCTGCCCAGCAGCTTTACGGTGAGTGCCGCGGGCGTTCCCGATCCCAGCCTGATGGAAACCGGAGCGCTCCCCGACGGCATCACCTTTACCGACAACGGCGACGGCACGGCGTCGCTGGCGGGCACCGCCTCTCTCACGGCCGGCGCGACATTCCCCCTGTCGATTTCCGCCTCCAACAACGTGGGCAGCCCGTTTGTGCAATCGTTCACGCTGACTATCGAAGTCCCCACCATCACCCAGACAAACGGCGTCATCACCGGCGACGGCACCGACGTAGACGACGTTGCCTCGGTATCCTACTCCAACGGCAACGTGGTGGTCACCATCGACGGGCTGACCGACTCGTTTGCCATGTCGTCGGTCACCGGGATCAACATCAACCTGGGCGCGGGAGATGACAGCATCACCCTCGGCGCCGGCGTGCCGGCGGTCAACTTTAATGGCGCGGCGGGGAATGACAGCGTCGTCGCGAACAATTCGGCCGCCGATACCCTCGCCGGCGGATCGGGGAATGACACCATTATCGGCGGCGGCAAGGGAAGCTCGCTGACGGGCAATGGCGGCGACGACATGGTTGCGCCGGAAAGCCATCATGAGACCGTCAACGGCGGCGGCGGAAATGATACCGTCTCGGGGGCCGGTCACGATTCCATGCGTGGCGGCGGCGGCGATGACATATTCCTCGACGGCGGCATGAAGAAGGACTCCATCAACGGCGGCGCCGGCTTGAATTTTGCGCAATTCAACCCGACCGACACAATGAGCAATATTTACGAGACGATCGACCCACCCGCCCCGGTTACCCCGTCGGTGAGCGGCGCGGCGGTCAGCTCCGCGCCGGGCAAGTTATCCGCCGATGCATTGGTCGGCGGCCCGGCCGATGCCAGCGACGCCGTGACGGCCAGTATCGTGAACGGCGAATTGAAGGTCACGGGAACTTCCGGGCCGGATGTTATTTCCGTCACCCTCAACGGAGCGGGCACCAAGCTGAAAGTCACTGGCAACGGCTCCAGCGCCGGTTCGTTCAAGTTGTCCGCGCTGACCGGCATCCACATCAACGGCGGCCCAGGCGCGGATTCGATCACGATTGGCTCGTCGATCACATTGCCCGCGACGCTGCTGGGCAACGGCGGCGCCGATACGCTGATCGGCGGCGGGGGGGACAACGTCGAGATCGGCGGCCCCGGCGGCGATTCACTGGTCGGCGGCGCGGGAACCAACCTGCTGGTGCCCGATCAGAACGCGTCATTCGTCACCGGCCCGGCGGGCAACGATACGCTCGACGGGGGGACGGGATTCAGCATCGCCGATTTTTCGCGGAGGACTGACGCGCTGACGCTCTCCAACAACGGCGTGGCCGACAGCGGCGATACGACCCAGGGCGAAGGAGACGACATTATGGCCAACGTCTCTGCGATCTGGGGCGGCAGCGGCGGCAACACGATCACCGGCGCCACCGGCGGCGAATTCCTCAGCGGCGGGGCCGGAGCGAATTCCGTCCATGGCGGCGGAGCGAATGACCTGCTGGTCGGCGGCGGAGGAAATGACACGGTGATTGTCGCGGCGGAGCCGGTGAGTTTGTACCTCATCAACGGCCAGCCGAATAAGTATGGCGGGGTCAGCAATCCTTCTGAGGACATTTTGCAATTGGATTCGCTGGACTCGCCGCTGACATAGAACCCCTCATAGCGACCGCCATGCCGATGATCCGCGCTTCATGCTGGCAATAAACGGTGATGAAGTTAGAATTGCCCGCCGGGCGGTTGGGTGATGGGCGAGCGCACGACGGTGGAAGCCAGCCCCTTTTGGCAAGTCCAGTGATTGGGTTAGGTGGTGGGCATCAGCCATCGCAAAGGAAAAGCGGCACAATATGCATCACAGGGGTCATCGGCGCGGGGCGTTGTGGCGGGTGCGTGCGCTGGACCGCGCGGTCAGTTTTTCGGTGGAAGAGCTGGAGTCGCGGCGGCTGCTTTCAGCGGGCGGCGCCGAAGGCTCACCCGCAACCCACTTCGCAACGATTCCGGCGGGAAACATAACAATCTACGTCGATCAAAACGCTACCGGCGGCAACACCGGCGCGGATTGGGCCGACGCCTACACGAGTCTGCAAACGGCCCTTAGCGCCGCGGGGGCGGATAGCCCGTCATCGAATAATACAATTACCATCAACGTTGCCGAGGGCACCTATTCACCGGGATCGTCTCCCACTAACACGTTCCAGCTCCTCGACGACGTGACCCTGAACGGCGGGTATCCGACCGGCGGAGCAATGACGGGCAATCCAACCCAGTTTCCGACGGTTCTTTTTGGCGGCGTAGGCGTTAATGAGACGGAGGTGACCGCGACCGCGACTGACGCCACGGCCGTTCTGGACGGCTTCACCATTGAAAACCTGGAGGACTTCTCCAACAAATCGACGGCCAATGGTGGCGGGATGTTGATCGGTACAGGCAGCCCAACGATTGACAACTGCACTTTCAGCGAAGACTACGCCCTCAATGGTGGGGCGGTCTATAACAACGGCTCTCCGACGTTCAACAATTGCACGTTCAGTTCCGACAGTTGTGGCGACAACGGCGGAGCGATGTACAACGCCGGCTCGGCGTCGGCGATCCTGAATAACTGCACATTCACCGATAATGACGAGGCATACAACGTGGGCGGCGCGATTGCCGATTTCTCCTCGTCGTCGCTCACCATGACCAATGGTTCCATCGACGGCGCTTTCTCCGGCGCTTTGCCCAACGGACCAGAGGGGGACGGCGCGGGAATCTACGTGCAATCAACCGGAACGGTCTCGATTACCAACGTTACATTTGACCGTAACGGAGACAACGGCAACGGCACGGCAATCGATCTCGTTTCTTCGGGAACGGCCAACATCACCAATTGCGTCTTCATTGATAACAGCGGGAGCGGCACTACCGCGGGCGGGGCAATCTACACAAGTTCCACGGGCGCGTTCACGCTGGTTGATTGCGCCTTTACCGGGAACCTGGGCGACGTGGGGCAAGGGATGTATGTCGTGCAAGGATCGCCGTCCCTGATTAACTGCACCTTCAGCGGTAACGGCTCAACATTCTACGACGAAACCGGCGCCGCCTTTTACGTCGCAGGCGGCAGCCCGACGTTGACCAACTGCATTCTTTACGGCGATACCGCGGAAATCAGCGGAAATCCGACCGTGACTGACAGCGACATCGAGGGCGATTTCACGGGAACGGGAAACATCGGCTACGACCCCATGTTTTCCACCGTCGCCAACGGGACGCAGCAGTTAACGGCGCATTCTCCGGCCATCAATGCGGGTTCCAACGCGGCCGTTCCCGGCGGCGTGACGACCGATGCGGCGGGTAATCCGCGCATCGTCGGCGGCGTGGTGGACATGGGGGCCTACGAATTCCAGGGCGTTAACTCGGCCCCGGTGATTGTCAGCGGTGCGACCGCGGGCTTTGCGATGAGCGCGACAAATTCCTTCACGCTCATCGCCAACGCGTTTCCGCCGGCGACTTTTATGGAGACGCCCCCACTCCCCGCCGGCGTGACGCTGACGAATATCGGCGGTAGCGAGGCGACGATATCGGGGGTGCCGACGGGGGGAACCAATGTTTATAACATTACCATTATCGCCTCCAACGGGCTTACGCCGGACGCGACGCAGCAGTTCACCCTGACGATCGGCGTGCCGCCCTCGATCTCCAGCACGAATAGCTACACGTTCACCAATGGTCAAACCGGGTCGTTCACGGTTACGACGACGGGTACGCCGACGGCGGCGCTGATGGAAACCGGCGCGCTGCCGACGGGTGTGACGTTCACCGACAACGGCGACGGGACAGCTACCCTCTCGGGCACGCCCGCGGCCGGTCCAGGCTCTATCGACGACATCACAATAACGGCCGACAACGGCATCGCGCCGGCGGGGACGCAGACGTTCGTCCTTACCGTTAATGGCGCTCCGACCATTACCAGCTCGAGCGTTATTTTCCTTCAAGCCAACGATGACGAACAGGATTTGACGATCACCACGGGAGGCCCGACGCCAGCGATAGCGGAGACGGGCGCCTTGCCCAACGGACTGACGTTCACCGACAACGGCGACGGCACGGCGAGCATCCAGGGCACGCCGCTTGCCTCAGACCTGGGGACTTACACGTTTGTCGTGACAGCGACCAACTCCTTCGGCACGGCGACGCAAAATGTCACGCTGACGGTCACGCCGGTGATGGTTTACGTCGATCCCAGCGCCACCGGCGAGAACGACGGCCAGGATTGGGCGGATGCCTTTACCGATCTCACCACCGCTTTTGAAGAATTCAGCGACGCGGACAATAACGAGGCGGTTCAATTCAACGTTGCGGCGGGGACGTATGTGCCGAATAACGACAATGGGAATTTCAATACGTTTGAAATCCCGGAATACGGAGCATTCCAACTGGTCGGCGGCTTCGCGCCGGGCGGATCACCGACGCCCGATCCAAGCCAATACGTCACCACGCTGTCGGGAGGCGGAACGGACTACAACGTCGTGATCAGCGAAGCAACGCTGTCAACCGTGAGCGGGTTCACCATCTCCGACGGCGACGCCGATGGGATCAACTCGTTTCAAAAGGAGGGCGCCGGCATCGTCGTTCTCGCGGGCACGCTGACGGTGGTGAATTGCACGTTCACCAGCAATATGGCGAGCACCGGCGGCGGGGCGATCTCCACCTACCAGGACAACGCTCCGCTCACGGTTAACAACTCTACGTTTACCGGCAATTCTGGCGCCCAGGACGGTGGGGCGATCTCCACCAGCGCGCCCACGGTGTTGACCGATTGCACATTCACCTCAAATACTGCTCTCAATGCCGGCGCTGTTTACCTTTCCGGCGGCTCGGTTTTGATCAATTGCCTGTTCGTGGGAAATTCCGTTAGCGGCGACGGCGGCGCCGCGTATGTATTCGCTTCTACCAACCACGAGTCCTTGCTGCTCAACTGCACGTTCAACGCGAACGAAGCCGCGAATGCCGGCGGGGCGGTTGTTATCACCGGTCAAGGGGCGACGGTTACGAATTGTATTTTGTATGGCGACGGAGCTCCCAGCGACACCGAGCTCTACGACGTCCCGCAGGCAAACATCACCTACAGCGACATTCAGCAAAGCGGCATTACCGGCATGGGCGACATCGACGCCGACCCGATGTTTGCCGATGCGCCTGTCAACCTGCAGCTTGCTTCGGGCTCACCCTGCATCAACGCCGGCTCCAATGCGGCCGTGCCTGTCGCGGTGACCACCGATATAGCAGGAAACCCGCGCATCTCCGGCGGAACCGTGGACATGGGCGCGTACGAGCTCCAGCCGGCCGGGGCGATCACCATTTACGTCGACCAGAGCGCCACCGGGCAAAACGACGGCCAGGACTGGGCCGACGCATTTACCTCGCTCGATTCGGCGCTCGGTTACGTCTCAGAGAATATTGGCAGCAATACACCCGTTGACATAGATGTCGCCGCGGGGACTTACGTGCCGTCAAATTCGAGCTTTGAAACACCCGGCATCAGCGGCAATCTCATGCTGATCGGCGGATACGCGCCGGGCGGGTCGGCCATGCCCAATCCCAATCAGAACGTCACGACGCTTTCCGAAGGAGGAGTAGCCACCAATTTCAACGTCATCATTGATGATTCTCCGTCTTTGACTCTCAGCGGTTTTACCGTCATCAATGGAAAAGCCAACGGCGGCAGCGATCCCCAGGATGCCGGCGGCGGGATAAACGTCGTTGCCACGAGCGGTTCGCTGACGATTTCCAATTGCAGTTTCATGGGAAACCAGGCGGTTGACGGTGGCGGCGCTATTTACGTGGCGAGCTCGATGGTGTCGCTGTCGGTGAGTGATACCGAATTTGACAACAACTCGGCGACTGCCGCGACCAGCACCGGCGGGGCGGTCGATACGATGTCTGCCTCATCCACGTTCACCGGTTGCGTATTCGAGGGCAATACCGCTTCTTTCGGAGGCGCTATCGACGCCCAGCGGCCAGGGATTCATCAACTGCGCGTTCGTCGGCAATTCGACCCCTGGCTCCCTGGCATCGGCGATTGGCGCCTCTACCGCATCGCCGAGCATTCTCAACTGCACGTTCACCGACAACACCTCCAACGGCGGCGCGACGGTCGAGGCCGACACCAACAGCACGGTGACGATTACCAATTGCATCCTCTATGGCGATGAATCGAGCGAAACATCCAGTGACGCATCGAGTTCTATCAACGTCACGTTCAGCGATGTGCAGGGCGGCGCCGCCGGCGTAAGTGGAAATATCAACGCTGATCCCAAATTCGTCAGCGCCCCATCCAACGTGGGGCTGGCGGCCGGTTCTCCCGCCATCAACGCGGGCAACGCCGCTGCGGTTCCCAACGCTGAAACGACGGACCTGGCGGGCAACCCGCGCGTTGTCAACGGCCAGGTGGACATGGGGGCGTTTGAATTCCAAGGGGGGCAGTCGGCGCCCCAGATCACCAGCGCCTCCAGCACGACTTTTACGACTGGAACGGCAGGCTCGTTCACGGTCACCGCGACGGGCAATCGTACATTGACGCTGAGCGCGGTCAGCGTGCTGCCGCAAGGCGTGCTCTTTGTGGACAACGGCAACGGCACCGCGACGCTGTCCGGCACTCCGACCGCGCAGACGGGTGGAACCTATGTGTTGACCATCACGGCAGCCAACGGCGTGACGCCCAACGCCACGCAGAGTTTTACGCTGACGGTCGATCAGGCCCCGGCTATTACTAGTGCCGGCGCCTTTACCACCGGCACCGGCGCATCCTCGGCATTCACCGTGCAAACCACCGGCTTCCCCGATCCGGCGATCACCGAAACGGGTACTCTTCCCACCGGATTCACGTTCACCGACAACGGCAATGGAACGGCGACGCTCGCCGAATCAACGTCGGCGGTGACCGGCGGGACATTCAGCTTCACCATCACCGCCAGCAATGGAATATCCACCCCGGCCAGCCAGTCATTTACGCTGTTCGTCTCGGCCCCGAAAATCCATATGACGTCCGGCGGCATCGTCTCGGTTACGGGCACTGGGGGCAATGCCTCCGGGTCGGTCTCCGTGTCGGGAGGCAATTTGATTGTCGCCATCAACGGGCAGCAGAAAACATTTGCGATCACGTCGACCAATTCCGTCAATATCGTCTTGGGAGATGGAAACGACACGCTGAGCATCGGCGCCGATGTTCCCGCGGTGAGCATCATGGGCGGGGCCGGCAACAACTCGATCGTGGCCGCCAGCGCCGACGCCACGATCCTCGGCGGCACCGGCAACGACACGATCATGACCACCGGCAAGGGCAGTTCGGTGTCGGCCAACGGCGGCGACAACGATCTCGTCGCCGACGCCAGACTGGAGACCGTCAAGGGCGGCAGCGGCCGGGACACGATTGACCCGCTCAAAGGCGGCGATTCTCTGCGCGGCGGAAGCGGCACCAGTTTCTTCCTCGACGCCGGCTCCAAACATCCCGATACCCTTAACGGAGCGCGCGGATTCAGCTTCGCCCAGTACAACCCCGCCGATGTGATGAAGAATATTTTCGAGATCATCGATCCGCCCGCGCCGGCGGCTTCAGGGCCGAGCGCCGCGCAATTCCAGGCGGCGTCGAGCGAGCCGCTTGTCGGCGGACCGCTCGACGCGACGGACGAGGTCACCGCGAGCGTCTCGGACGGTCAACTGAATGTCGTCGGCACACCCGCGGCGGATGTCATTTCCGTGACGCTGAATACAGCGGGGACGAAGCTTAGAGTGGAAGGCGATGGGCAGACCATCGGCACGTTTGCATTAGCCGGCTTGACCGGCATCCACGCCAACGGCGGCCCCGGCGCGGACTCCATTTCGATCGGCTCAACGGTGACATTGCCGGCGACTCTATTGGGCAACGGCGGCGCCGACACTCTGGTCGGCGGCGGTGGGGACAACGTCCTGATCGGCGGCGCCGGCGGGGATTCACTGGTCGGGGGCGCGGGGACGAACCTGCTTGTCCCTGACGGCAACACGTCTTTCCTTACCGGCCCGGCCGGAAACGACACGCTGGACGGCGGGACCGGTTTCTCCATCGCCGATTTTTCGCGGCGGACTGACGCGCTCACGCTCTCCAACAACGGTGT
>JBEKYH010000163.1:0-9734 GCA_049511115.1 Tepidisphaeraceae bacterium
GAATCTGCACGGCATTTCGCCCGCAAAGGCTGGCGGTCGCATCGGCGGAGCTTGTCGAGAGGAATGGGAATTCGTTGAGTCCGCAGCAGGGGCAATCGGGCTGCCGCTCTGATTCCAGTGAAATTGAGCTGAACTTTCCCGACCAGACATCCAGGGACCAGAGCTTTTGATCCGCCAGAGTAAACTGGCCGGTGAGAATCTTGATTGCCTGCACGATTTGCAAGCTGGCCACCATCGCGGCGGCGGATTGAAGCACGCCGGCGGTATCGCAGGTGGGCAGTTCGCGCGCCGGAGGAGGCGTGGGATAGACGCACCGCAGGCACGCGGCGCCGGGAACGATGGGCATCACTCGGCCTTCGGTTCCCACGCACGCGCCGTGGACCCAGGGAATCTTGCGCTTCACGGCGATGTCGTTGAGGAGATAGCGCGTCTGAACGTTGTCGGTGCCGTCGAGAATGAGATCGACGACGCCTTTGCCAACGTCCACGAGCTCGTCGATGTTGCCCGCCCAGACATCCGTGACCACCGGCTCGACGAAAACGGAAGAATTAATCGCCCTGATTCTGCGCCCCGCGGCATCGGCCTTGGCCCGCGCTTCCGCTGCGTCGCTCTCTTCGAACAGCGTCTGCCGCTGCAGATTGGAGAATTCGACGACATCGCGGTCGGCCAGGCGAATCCATCCCACCCCGCCGCGGGCGAGCTGATCCGCCAGATGGCACCCCAACGCGCCGCAGCCGATCAGCAGGACTTTGGCATTGGCGAGCATCGCCTGTCGCTCCGGGCCGATCTGCGGCAGAATGCTCTGGCGTTGATAGCGCTCTTGTCCCCTCTCCATGTACTCAGGGAGAGGGATAGGGTGAGGGTCGCTTTTTGATTTTCCCGCGCCGTTCGCAGAAGTCGAAGAACCCTCACCCCGGCCCTCTCCCTGATTACAGGGAGAGGGGGAAGTTGCGCGGTGCGATGACTCACTGGCGGAATGTGCGGTCGGATCAGGCATATAGTAGTAGTCGGCAGCCTTGGCGATTATATTGGGTTGGCTGACAATGGGCGACACGATCAATGCCGCGATTGATGGTTAGTCATCGGGCATTGGCAAAGGAGCGACATGGCGGTTGATACGCAACAGATCATGGAAGCGGCCGAGAAACTTGGCCAAATGCTGGCGCAGCATCCGGCTGTCGAAAAGTACAAGAACGCGCAGCGGGCCGTCGCCGAGGACCCCGACGCGGGCCGTCTCCTGGCCGAATTTGACAGGCAGGTGGAGACGCTCAGCCGCCTTGAGCAATCCGGGGGCATGGTCACCGATGCCCAGCGCATGCAGCTTGAAACGCTTCAGTCGCGCATCGTTTCGCATATCAAGATCAAAGCCCTCAACATGGCCCAGGTCGAATTCATCGACCTCCTGCGAAAAGTCGGGCAGACCTATCAGCGACCCCTGATGGGCGCCGAAGCCCCCGCCGCCCCAAGCCCGGGTGGGCCGCGGCTGACCATGCCGCATTAAGCTTGACTGACATTGTCTCTAAGCGACGCGCGTGAGGACATGACGCCATGGGCCGCTGGCTGCTGAAAACTGAACCTGATTGTTACTGCTGGGACGACCTCGTCCGCGACAAGCGCACCGTCTGGGACGGCGTGAGCAACGCATTGGCGTTGAAGAATCTGCGGCAAATCAAAAAGGGCGATCAGGCTTTCATTTATCATACGGCCGATCAGCGCAGTGTGATCGGCGTGGCGGATGTGGTCTCCAATCCCTATCCCGACCCCAGGGAACAGGAAGAAAAGCTGGCGGTTGTGGATGTGAAGCTGAATCACAAACTGCCTCGGCCGGTTTCGCTGGCCGAAATGAAAGCCGATCCGGCGTTCGCCGGGTGGGATTTGCTGCGGCTTTCGCGCTTGAGCGTCATGAGCGTTCCGGAAAAAATCTGGCAGAGAATTGAGGAATTGGCCAGGATTTCCGAGTAACATTGCCGCGCCGTGGCCGCCTCAAAACCCAAGATCATTTTCGCGCACACCTACTGGGACATTATTCCCGCGGCTCTGGGCGTCGCTCACGGCGTCTTCATTCTCGGCCTGTTTTTTATCTACCCGCATATTTCCTGGCCGCTGCGATTGGCGTTGGGCGTGATTTATTCGTTCAGCATCTCCTGGAACATCAACGGGATTTCGCACAATTTCATTCACAATCCGTATTTCAAATCCCCCTTGCTCAATCGCCTCTTCAGCATCCTGGAATCGCTGGTCTGCGGGTTCTCGCAGATTTTTTATGAGTGCGTCCATCGCCGCCACCACATGGGCAACAGCGACAAGCCCGGCGCCGACGGAAAGACGATCGACTGGGTCAGCATCTACAAGCACGGCCACGACGGCCGCGCCGAAGGGGCATGGGCGTACTCCCTGTTGGGTTATTTCCGGGAAGACGTAGTTCAGACCTACCGCGAAATCCGCCGCCTGAGCGTCTCAGAGGCGCGTTGGGGCGTGTTTGAGATATTTTTCGGCATCGCCTTCGCAGTCGTCGGATTTTTCTTCAACTGGAAGTTCATGATTTACTTCCTGCTCTTCTATTACGCCGGCCACTGCCTCTCGATGCTCAACGGCTATTACAAGCATTTCGGCGGCAATCCCGACGAGCCGATGGCCTGGGGCGTGAGCAGCTACAGCCGCATTTACAACTGGATTTGGTTCAACAACGGATATCACGCCGAACATCACTATCGCCCGCGCGTGCATTGGACGCAGATGCGGCAGTTGCACGAGCAGATCAAGCAGGAGCAAATCGAAAAAGGCGTGCGCGTGATCAGGCCGCCGCATGTGGTGGGGTTTTTGGATCCGGGGTTGCGGGATTGGGCGAGGACCGTAGGCGAAAAAATCACTTCCCCAATTTCTTCTTCAACCCCTTCACCAACTCAAGCGCCGCCTCCGGCGTAAGGTCCGTTGCATCCGTCGCTCCAAGGGCCTGGGCGACTTCCTGCACCGGATCGGCAAAGAGCGACAATTGCCGCTCGTCATGGCCGCGCCGGCCGCGACCGATTTTGGAGCGGCCCAGGTGCTGGACGGCTAATTCGCCTAGCAGTTGGCGGGCGCGTTTGAGGACCGGTTGGGGAACGCCGGCGAGGCGTGCGACGTGAATGCCGTAGCTGCGGTCGGTGCCGCCTTCGACGATGCGGTGCAGGAAAATGACCTGATCTTCCCATTCGCGCACGGCGACGTTGAGATTCCCCACGCCGTCAAAGCGGTCGGCCAGGTCGGTCAATTCGTGATAATGCGTCGCAAAAAGCGTGCGGCAGCGGACCTCCGAGGCGATATGTTCGCCGATGGCCCAGGCGAGGCTCAGACCGTCCAGGGTGCTGGTGCCGCGGCCGATCTCGTCGAGAATCACCAGACTGCGATCGGTGGCGTTATTGAGGATGTTGGCGGTCTCGGTCATCTCAACCATGAACGTGCTTTGGCCGCCATGCAATTCGTCACTGGCGCCGATGCGGGCGAACAATCGATCGGCCAGGCCGATGGTGGCGCTGGCGGCGGGAACGTAGCTGCCCATCTGCGCCATCAAAACGATCAGCGCGACCTGGCGGATGTAGGTGCTCTTGCCGGCCATGTTGGGACCGGTGATGAGAAAGAGCGAATCATCGAGACCGAATTTCACGTCGTTGGCGACGAATTGCGAGCCAAGCTGCTGGTCGAGCACGGGGTGGCGGCCGTCGATGATTTCCAGGCGGCGGTCGTCGGTGATGGTCGGCCGGCAGTAGCGGCATTCCAGCGCGAGCGTGGCTAAGCCTGATAGTACGTCGAGCCGCGCCACACCGTCGGCGAGGGCCTGAAATGCGCCGATGTACGGCAGGAGTTCCTGGCGCAGTTTCTCAAAGAGCTGTTGCTCCAGGGCGATCGAGCGCGTCTTGGCGCTGAGCGCCTCCTCCTCAAATTGCTTCAGCTCCGGCGTGATGTACCTCTCGGCGTTGCGCACGGTCTGCCTTCGCGTCCAGGCGGGGGGCACTTTGGCACGGTGCGAATCGGTGACTTCGATGTAGTAGCCGAAGACTTTATTGTAACTCACTTTGAGCGAGGCAATGCCCGATTCGCGGGCCAGCGTCCCCTGATAGTTGGCCAGCCACTGCTGGCTGTTGGTGGCGAGTTCGCGCAGGCGATCGAGTTCGGGGTCGTAGCCGGCGGCGATCACATCGCCCTCGCGCAAATGCGGAGCGGGATCGGGCTTGATTGCCGCGTTGAGCTGCGCGGCGCGATCGAGACAGAATTTCGGCATCTCGGCGACGCCGACATCCACGTCGCCCCAGTTCGGCAGCGCCTCGATCGAGTCAAACAGCGCGGGCGCCGCCGCCAGACACCGCCCCAGCCCCGCCATATCGCGCGGTGTCGCGCGGCCGACGGAAATCCTCCCCACGATCCGATCGACATCACAAAAATCATCCAGCGCCGCCGCGATTGCGCGCAGCGCCGCCGGGGCGTCCAATAAAGCTGCCACCGCGGTTTGCCGGGCGACGATCTGGGCGCGATCGCGCCGCGGCGATCGCAGCCATTGGCGCAGCATTCGCGCCCCCATCGCCGTGCGGGTCCGGTCGATCGCCCCCAGTAACGATCCTTCGGTTCCCCCCGATCGCACCGTCCGTTCGATTTCCAGGCTGCGCCACGTCGACGCGTCGATCGCCAAATGCTCATCAGCCGTCTGCCGGCGCGGCGGGCGAATGTGGTACAGCGCTGTCCGCTGCGTCTCGCGCAGGTAGCTGAGCATCGCGGCGACCGCGGGGACGGCCGGATCGTCGTCAGTAAATCCAAACCCCGCGACCGTTGCCGCCTGCCACTGCTCCAGCACCATCTGCTTTGCATGATGCGCCGTAAACTGCCACGCCGGCCGAGACGAAACGGTCGCGACATTTTGTTGACGCACGAGATTGCCGATTGGATTCTCCGCGCCATTCTCCAACTCGGGCGTCAGCACTTCCGCGGGGCGCAGGCGGGCGATCTGCTCCAACACCTGCTTTTCATCGCCGCTCATGGCCCAGCAGTTGCCGGTGGATAGCTCCACCCAGGCAAGGCCGCGGCGATTTTTTCCGCCTATTGCCACGGCCGCCAGGTAATTGTCGATTCGGCCATCGAGCAGCGGGTCGTCGGTGATTGTCCCCGGCGTCATCAGGCGCACGACATCGCGTTTCACCAGCCCCTTGGCCAATGCGGCGTCTTCGGTCTGTTCGCAGATGGCGACCTTATGCCCGGCGGCGATCATGCGCCGCAGGTAGCCTTCGACGGCGTGAAACGGCACGCCGGCCATGGGGATCGAGTCGGCCCCCTTGCTGCGGCTGGTGAGCGCGAGACCCAGAACGCGCGCCGCCGTTTTCGCGTCGTCCCAGAACATCTCGTAAAAATCCCCCATCCGGAAAAAAAGAATGTATCCCGGATGCTGTGCCTTGAAGTGCTGATATTGCCGCATGGCCGGCGACAATTTCGCTTCCACGGGCGCGGTTGAATTGCCTTCATCAAGCGGCGAGATTTGCGGCGAAGCATCTGGCATGTCTTGGTCGAGATGGTTGGAAAATCGCGTCTTTAACGATTATTTGTGGAAGCTTCGCCCTCTTCCCCCTCTCCATGTACTCAGGGAGAGGGCTGGGGTGAGGGTTCTTATTTGTTGTACCAACTCGAAGTGCTTAACCAAAATCACCGCGCGCTCCTACGCCAGCGCCGCCTCGCGGCGAATGACGCGGTCGGCCGCATCGCGCTCGACGGGTTTATACAGCGTGTCGCGCTCGACGGGCGTAAATCCCGCCTCGCGGATGAGGCGGCGGATATCGCGGACATGCAACTCCTGATGCACGCCATCCCCCTGCCGCTTGGTGATGTCGTACCACACAACGGTGCCGTCCAGGTCGTCGCAGCCGTGGCTCAGGGCCAGTTGGCTCAGGCCGATCCCCTGCATAATCCAGAAGGCCTTGATGTGGGCAATGTTGCCGATCAGGAGGCGCGCGATGGCGAGCGTTTTGAGATCGGTCATACCCGTCGGCCCGGGTAGGGCGCCCAGCTCGCTACCCTCAGGAATAAAGCTCAGCGGAATCACGCAATTAAAATGCGCGCGGCCCGCGGATAGTGATTCCGCCTGCAATTCGCGCAACTTAATCAGATGCCCGACGCGCTCGGCGGCGGTTTCGACGTGGCCGTAGAGCATTGTCGCGTTGGAGGCAATGCCCAGGGCGTGGGCGGCGCGATGCACCTCAAACCAGGAATCGGCCCGGACTTTTCCCTTGAAAACTTCATCGTGCACGCGGTCATCGAAAATCTCGGCCCCGCCGCCGGGCAGGCTGCCCAACCCCGCGTCGCGCAAAGCGGCGAGCGTATCGGAAATTGACTGCCGGCTGATGCGGCTGAAATGGATGATCTCGATGGCCGTGAAGGCTTTGATGTGCAACTGCGGGCACTCGCGGCGTATGCCGCTAAGCATGTCGAGGTAGTAATCGAATTTCAGCCAGGGGTGCAGGCCGCCGACGATGTGGACTTCGGTCGCCCCCGCCTCGGCGGCTTTTTGCGCCGTGGCCACCACCTGCTCCACGGGCATTTCGTACGCCCCGTCTTCCCCGCGCTTGCGGTAAAAGGAGCAGAATTTGCACGAGAGCGCGCAAACATTGGTGTAATTGATGTGGCGATTGCGGTTGTAATAGGTTTTATCGCCATGCAGCCGGCGGCGGACGAAATCAGCGAGGCGGCCGATGCCGTGGATATCGCGGCTGGCGTAAAGGGCCACGCCGTCGGCGTGGGAGAGGTCCTGCCCGGCCAACACCTTGGCGGCGATAGGGGCTAGGGTGGGGTCGGAGACCGTCAGATTCGGCGAAAGGGGCGACATAGAAGAAAGAAAATATCACAATCCGCGGTAAACGTCGCGGCGGTGGCCGAAGTGCACCACGACAACCACAAGGCGGCTATCCTCAATTCGGTATATAACGCGATAATCGCCGGCGCGCACCCGCCAAAGCGCACGGCCTGTTCCCTTGAGCGGCGCTGCGCCCTGGGGACGCGGTTCATCCGAAAGGCCACGGATTCTCGCGTCAACCCGCCCACGGTCCGCCTTTGGCAAAGCAGCGATTGCCTTGCGAGCTGAATCAAGAATCTCGATGGCGTAGCTCAATCTAACCCAAAGTCTTTCCGCGCCTCAAGATACGGAATTCGGCGATCGTTTGGGTCGGCCAACCGTTCCCGTGCAAGTTCGATATCGCGCCGGTCACGGGCTGCGGCACGAGCGGTTGCCTTGCGCCGTTTCGCGGCAGCCGCATCGCCAACACTTCCACGGGACTTGCCATCAGCCCGAGCACGCAACTGGTCAAACTCACGTTTGGGGATCACAACGAATTCCTGGCGGCCGATTTTTAGAGTTTGTGTCGTCAAATTCGCACCCTGATCCTTTCAATCGGACCGGATTATATCACACACTGCAGGCGGTGGTGCGCTGAAGGTAGCCGAAGCAGCGCCACTTCACCTCCTATGAATTATCACCACTCCCCCGCCGTAGAAACCCGACCGGTAATAGTACGGGTACGCTCCCCAATACGGGTCATAGTAATAGGCATACCTCGGATATTCCTGCCGGAAATTGGCGATCTGCTCGATGCGCTGGGGGCCGAGCATGATGGCCCAGCGAAGCTGGAGGGAGGAGAGATCAAAGTCGTTGTAGGACTTGCCGCCGGGGAAGGGGAAATAGGCTGTCACCAGGGCGGATTCGCCTGGCATCAGGACCACCGGGCCGGAGGTTTGAATCAGCGGCGGCGGGAAGCGGGCCAGATCGCCGGTCGTCAGCTCAAGAGACCGCACATCGAATGTCGTTGTGGGCGGGCCGTTGTTGTCCAGACGCAGGCGGACTTCGACGGATTCGGGCAACGCCGCCTTCTGATCCTGCCGGCGGATTCCGACGATCGACGCGAACGCCGTCACGGGAGGCGGCTGAGAAGGCTGCGTCGCGGGAAGTTCGGCGATCACCGGACGAGGCATGTAGTAGTAGCCGTCGACGTAGGAGGAACAGCCCGCGAGGAAGGAGAGGAGCAGTAATCCGATTGCGTGCGAAACCCATTTCATAATTGCCTCCGCACTTTTTGCAAATTTAACGACTTCATTGTAGGCGCGCAGAATGTTTACAATTCGTAGGGTCCGCACCGCGCGCACCGCGGACCGTGTATGAAGCATCGCAGCATTCGCGGTCCGCGGTGCGGACCTACGTGCGGAGAATATCGACAATCCCCAGAATCCCCACCGCCACGGAGATGATGCCGTTGACCGTGAAAAACGCGTGGCCCACCTTGGATAAATCGTCAGGCCGGACGATCTTGTGTTCAACGACAAGCAGAACCGCCACCAGTGCGACGGCGATCCAATAGAAAAGGCGGAATTCGGGCACGGTTAAGCCGAGGATAATCAGAAGTGTGAGACAGACCGCGTGAGTGGCGCGGCTGACCCAGAGCGCGCCGCTGATGCTGAGGCGCGCGGGCACGGAAAACAAGCCTGCCTGACGGTCCGATTCGATATCCTGGCAGGCGTAGATGATGTCAAAGCCGGCCGTCCACAGGAGCACGGCGGCGCCCATCAAGACTGGCGCGAGGGCCAATCGCCCGCTCACGGCGACGTACGCGCAGATGGGAGCGAGGCCCAGGGCCATGCCGAGATAATAATGGCACAGGCGCGTGAAGCGTTTGAGGAGGGGATAGGCCGCGACGAAGGCGAGCACGGGAATCGCCAGGATCGCCGGCCAAGGGTTGCCGTAGAAGACCCAGAAGCCCGCGCAGGCGGCGGTGAAAACGATGGCGGAGACGCTCCACGCCGACGCGACGAATCGCGCGGATAATTCACCCGCGGGGATGGCCCGCCGCGCCGTGCGCGGATTGGCGGCGTCGAGTTTGGCATCGAGCACGCGGTTGGCGCTCATGGCCGCCGTGCGGGCGGCGATCATGCAGACGAGAATCAGGAGAATTTTTCCCGCCCCCAGGCCGCTCGGCGAATCATGTCCCGCCAGGACCATCGCCAATAGTGCCCAGGGCATGGCGAAGAGCGTGTGGCTGATTTTGATATCGCCGGCGAATACCGCCAGGCGTCGAGCGAGCGAGGGTTGGAGCGGCTGGGTGGTCATGAGACTTTGTTCAGCGGGGTTTTGGGATCCCAGCGCGTCGGCAGCGCGTGCGGTACGCCAACGAGATCGAGGAGTTTTCCGGCCACGAAATCGACGAGCTCGCCGATGGTCGTAGGATTCAGATACAATCCCGGATTGGCCGGGGCGAGAATCACGCCGGCGTCGGAGAGCGTCTTGTAATTGTTCACATCAATCGGCGAGAGCGGCATCTCTCGATGCACCAGGATCAGCTTGCGGCGCTCTTTGAGCGTTACGTGTGCCGCGCGGCTGATGAGATTGCCGCCCAAACCGCAGGCCACTTCCGCCAGCGTTTTGCTGCTGCACGGCACGATCACCATGCCGTCATGGAGAAAGCTGCCGCTGGCGAGCTTGGAGCCGACCTCGTTGTAGTTGTAGAGCGTGATGTGATGCTGGCTGGTGCCGGCTAAGGCGTCCAGATCGACGGTTTCCATTCCCAGTTCATCATGCAGCAATCGCCGGCCAAGGGGGGAGATGACCAGATGCACATTCACGCCGGCGGAGGTGAGAAGCTGGAGGAAACGCTGGGCGTACAGCGCGCCGCTGGCTCCGGTGATGGCGGTGACGATTTCCATAGATGAATCCTATTCGCAATCGAACTCCGAGG
>JBEKYH010000164.1:0-9707 GCA_049511115.1 Tepidisphaeraceae bacterium
AATCCACCGTAAAGAACGCTGATGTCTATCATGGGAATCTCCGGTGATTGACTAGGAACAAACCGCATACCGCGGCCTGCGGCCGAGAAAGTAGAGCAGTAGAACAGTAGAGAGTAGAGCGAAACGCATTTTCCTGGCGTCCTTGGCGGTCTTGGCGGTTTAATTCGCATTTCCAGGCATTTTCGCGGCCCCAGACATTCTTAATTATGAGAAAGCTAAGGCTCGGCCTTCCCCGAATTTCAGACTCCACCCCGCCCCATCGGCCTTCCCATCCCGTCCAGGCCGCAATTCCCTTGGCACTCTCGTTGCTCAAATACCACCGGCGGATTCTGTATGTTGGCCATTGGACTCAAACTTCAACGTCGTTCGCTGCCGGCTTTGGGAGCGTGGGTTTTGCTCTCGGTCTGGTCGTCACTCATCTTTGCACAATCGGCGACCAATCCTCACTGGACCAAAGACGGCTGTAGCTCCTGCCACACCAGTGGCATCGGCCCCATCGCGGCGACGGCCGTGACCGCCTTGTGCCTCACCTGCCACGACGGCGTTCACGCCAGCGACGAAGCCCATCCCGTCGGCCGCGCCATGACGCCGGCCCTCTTCGATCCCGGCTGGCCGACTGTTAATGGCACGGTTCAATGCCTCACCTGCCACGATGTGAAACAGCAATGCGATCCCACGGCCGATCGGCCCCAGGACAACGCCGCGTTTTTGCGCCAGGCCGCCGTCCCCACCAACATTCCCGCCGGGGCGATATTTGAGCAGCCCCCGTTCTGCGCCAATTGTCACTTGCAAACGACCATCCAGAAATTCAATCCGCACATGATGCTCGAGGCCGACAAGCACACGCCCATCAGCCAGCGCTGCGACGCCTGCCACGACAAACCAATGAACGCCTCGGCGACGGTTCGCACCGGCAACGCCTCCATGCGCGCGGATCAGCTTGTGCTGTGCCGTAGCTGTCATCCGCGTCACAAGGATATTTCCACCAACAGCCACGTGCAGGCCGCCATCCCAGGCGACATGCTCGCCTACATGCGGGCCCGCGAAATGACCGGCCTGCTCAACCCGCCGGGCGAGGATTTATTGAAACAGCTTCAATCGGAGGGCGCGAAGCCGACCATGATGGTCCCCGACGACAGCGGCCGGATTGTGTGCACGACCTGCCACAATCCCCACGAGCAGGGAACCTTCCCTGCGGACAGCATCCTGGCCGACCGATCCCTGCGGTTGATGAAGGGTCACCTGATTACCCCGGTGCGCGGCACGCTTTTCTGTCACCACTGCCACAACCTGTGAGACAACAACCATGACGGCAAAGACTCACAGTTTCGCCTTTCTCCTCCTGCTGGCCCTGGCCTCAACCGCGGCCGCGTATGACACGGAAGGGTGCCTCAATTGCCACCAGTATCGCGGTCTGGCGCGCATCGACCAGGACAAAAAAACCATCGACCTGTTCTACGTCGATCCCAATTACTACAGCATGGCATTAGGCCCGCACGGCCGCCTCAAATGCACGGATTGCCATGTGCGCAGCGAGGTGGAGGTCTTCCCGCACCAACTGCAAACGCCGGTGGATTGCCGCAAAGTCTGCCACCTGACCGGTCCCAACCAGGTCGAGGTTCGCTTCTCGCACAATCAAATCGGCGACATGCTCGGCCAATCCGTCCACGGCGCCGATAAACTCACAGAGTCCAATAACATCCTCGGCAGTCCGCTGAAAGCAGGCCAATCGCAATGCCTGCTGTGCCACGACGAGCCGGCGTACAACCGCGGCCAGACCTGGGTGCAGGCCGAAGCGCCCATCCAGCGCTGCAACACCTGCCACGAAGGCCAGCTCGCCATCGACACGCGGCAGTTCTATTTCCACGTCGCCTCCCGCGCCCATCCCGAGCGGACGAACGAGGACTTGGTGCGCCAGTGCGCCGCCTGCCACAGCAATCCGGCGATCCAGGCCAAATTCAATCTCCCCGACGTGACGGTCAGCTACCTGGCCAGTTTCCACGGCAAGTCTACATTGCTCGGCAGCAACGAGACCGCCAACTGCCTCGATTGCCACGTCGGCCAGACGCGCGATGCGCACGAGATCCTCACCCACACCGATCCCGCCGCCCCGACCAATGCGCAAAACCTGCCCGACACCTGCCGCGCCCCCGCCTGCCATCGCGCCGCCGGCGCCCAGATCAGTTCCGCAGCGGTTCACCTCGATCTTTCCGCCAGCCGCGGCGTGGAGTATTTCATCGCCTGCATCTTCATTTTCCTGATTGTCTTCACCTTTGGGCCTTCGCTTTTGATGACCGCGCTGAAAATGCTTGAGGTCGTCATCGGCCGAAAAGACCCGCTCGAGCATCACCATCTTGAGCTAGCCAAAAAGCTGCTCGCTGACGAGCGCGCCCGCGCCAAGTTGCAGCGATTTAATGTCCATCAGCGCCTCCAGCACTGGGTGCTGGTGAGCTGTTTCGTGACGCTTGTCCTCACCGGGTTCCCCATGAAATTCGCCGACCAGGCGTGGGCCAGTTGGCTTATCGCCGAATTCGGCGGCATTTCCGCCGCGCGGTCCATTCACCACTACGCCGGCGCGATCCTCATTCTCGGTCTGCTCTATCACGGTCTTTACATCGTCCGCACGGTCCGCCGTCAGCGCAAACTCACCCGCGCGGGCTGGCTCAAGACGATCTTTGGCCTTCCCATGTGGATCGGCCCACGTGATGTCATGGAGATGAAAGCCATGATGTTCTATCTGCTCGGATTGCGCAAGACGCGCCCGGCCGGCGGACGATTCAGCGCCGAAGAAAAGTTCGAATACGTGGGCGTTTTCTGGGGCGTCGTGGTCCTCGGCACCACCGGCACTCTCATGTGGTTCAACGCCTGGACGACCCAGCATCTTCCCGGCCGAATTCTGACGATTGCCATTCTGATTCACACGATGGAAGCATTCCTCGCCGTTCTGCACGTGGGCATTTGCCACATGGTCGGCGTGATCTTTTCCCCCGGCGTCTTCCCGGTTTCCCCCGCGATGTTCACCGGCGAAACTCCCATCGGCGAACTGGCCGAGGCACACACGGCAATGCTCCTGGCCGCCAACACTCCGCCCAAGGATGCCCATGCGTAAGCGATTCCAAATTCGCCCGATCTGGAACGCCCTTACCGGCCAGTCCGCTCGCGCTTTCATCAAGAGGTCAATTAAGGGCCTGATTGTGCGCGTCTATGCCTTGTGCATTTTGATCCTGGTCCTGTCCGCGGGATATTTAGCGGTCCATTACCTGGTGCGCACGGTCTTCTATCCGCCGACTGTCCCGGCGCAGATTCTCCAATGGCAAGGCAGTTTGAACGTAGCGGACTTACGAGCCACTGCCACCGCCGGCGTCGAACTTCCCGCCCCGCGCGCCCCCATCAGCCACTATCACCGCGTCGATCAATGGTTCCAGCCTGACCCGAAAAACGGGTGCACCATCGACGGCTGCCATGAGCCTCTGCCGCATGACCAGCGCGCCAAGGTGCCGGCCTTCGCCAATTTTCACGCGACGTTTCTTGCCTGCACCATGTGCCACAATCCCCAGCAGCCCGGCACCGTCGCCCGCTGGATCAGCACGGACACAGGCGAACCGCAGGACGCCCCCGCGATCCTTCAGCTTTTGCGATACCTGGAACAAAGCGCCGACACCATCCAATCCCAACCCGCGACCGCGGCCGGCGTCATCAACCCGCTGTTACAGCAAACGATCTCCACCCTCGGCGGAGACGCGGTCCTTGATGAGCTTCTAGCGCAAATGCAGTCAACCCAGCCGGGCAGCCCCGTCTGGAAACGCGCCGTCACCGAGCTAACCAGTGAACTGCCGCTTCACGCCCGCGGGGAATACCGCGCCAAACTCAATTGGCTCACCGACGATCGCGCCGCCGCTTTCGCAACGCTTTCCGCGCAAGCCCAGCAGTACCTGCCGGCGCCGAATCCCGCCCTGCTCACAACCATTCACGCCACACTCGCCAAATCCCCCGCTCCGTGCCTCGCCTGCCATGATACTAAGCCCGGTATGCTCGACTTCGCCGCCGCCGGCTACTCGCCGCAGCGAGCCAAATACCTGGGGAGCCTGCAAGTGGCCCGCATGATGCAAACTATTCGTGAAGGCCAGACCTTCTACCTCCCCAACATGGAAGAAGGCGGGCAATGATCAAGTGCCTTCCATCGCGATCTGCGGACCCCGGCACAGTTTCGACTGCGCGCCCAGATTCCCTCTATTCCCCGCCCCCGGTATTCCAGGGGCGGGCTAGGGTGGGGGCTCACACAGTGACGCGCAGCGCGTTTCAAGCCCCCTCCCCAACCCTCCCCCGGAATACCGGGGGCGGGGGTCAGAGCGCGTCGCTCTCGCGTTGGCGCTATATTGTGACCCTACTTGCCCTAGGCTTCTTCTCCCTCGCGGCTACTCCGATTCCCCCGGAAAACCAAATCCCCGCGACCATCACGCGCACCATCGCCGGGCCGACAACCAATCCGCTCATCATGCCGACAGATGTCGCCATCGACGCCCAGGGCAGCGTCTTTGTCGCCGATGGCGTCAATGACCGCATCGTCCGCTTCACCCCCAGCGGCGATCTCGACTCGGTCCTGCGTGGGCCGGCTGATTCGCCCTTGAGCCGCCCCATTGGAGTCGCCATCGACCCGGCGGGTAACCTCTGGATTTCCGACACCGGCAACCATCGCCTTGTTGTCCGCTCGGCCGACGGCGCTTCTCAAAAAATCATCGAACTCCCCGCCGCGGCGCCGGACAAGCCCGCCGACCCCACCGGTTTGGTCGTCCGCGCCGACGGCAAGCGCACCTACGTCGTCGATTGCGGCAACCACCGCGTCCTAGAACGCGACAACGCCACGGGCCGCTGGACCGCGCTTGGGGAATGGGGCATTTCCCTCGGCCAATTCCGCTGGCCCTTCATGCTGGCCATGGGCGAAGAGGATCACGTCCTCATTTGCGAATCCATCGGCTCGCGCGTGCAGCAGATCAGCTCGACCGACCGCTGGGCCGGCCAGATTAGTCACTTCGGCGTCGCCCTGGGCGACCTCTATCGCCCCAAGGGCGTCGCCGCCGATAAATCCGGCCGCATCTTCGTCGGCGATTCCACCATGGGCGTCATTCAGGTTTTCGATGAGGGCGGAAACTGTTTGGGCGCTCTCACTGATGACGCCGGCCAACTGCTGCGCTTCGATCATCCGATGGGCATGCATTTCGATTCCGCCGGCAATCTTTATGTCGTCGAACTCGGCGCCAATCGCGTCGCCGTTGTCGCATTGAAACAACCCGGCCATGGACCATGAACGCCAGATGCTTCATCCTCGCGCTATTACTGCTGGCAGCTCCGGCGGGTGCGCAGACCCTGCAAAATCTGGCCGAAAGTCAGCGCGACTGCGCGGTCTGCCACTTGGAATGGACCACGGATTTCAATCGCCCCGGCGCCGTGCTGCTGATGGACAAACCGACCATCTCCATGGCGTCGCGCGAGACGACGTGCCTGGGCTGCCACGACGGCTCGGTCCGCGACTCGCGTAAAAAAGTCTGGCAGGAACAGAGCCACAAAACCGGCGTCACGCCGCCGGCCACGATGGTTATTCCCGCCAACCTGCCCCTTGAGGACGGCAAACTCGCCTGCCGCACCTGTCACACCGCTCACAACGTCCCCGGCGCGCCCAACATGTCCAACACGTTTTTCCTGCGCGTGCAAAATGATGCCAGCCAGCTTTGCAAAACCTGCCACACCGACAAGGAAGCCACTTCCATGCGTTCCAGCCACCCGCTGGGCAAGGAGACCTTCACCGCACCGGCGCTCCTGACGGCCGCCGGCGCCAAGGTCGGCCCCAAAGGCGACGAGCTCATCTGCCAAAGCTGCCACGAAGCCCACGGCTCCAAAGCCGATAAACTGCTGGTTTTACCGGCCGGCGACAACACCCTGTGCGTCTCCTGCCATGAGGCGCAGCATCCCGGCCGCTGGACCAGCGAAGCGTCGCATACGCACCCCGTCGATGCGCCGCTGACGACCGAAGCTCAGCGCCAGACCATCCGCGATCTCGGCACTCATGCCGGCCCGAACGAAACGCTGGCCTGCCTGTCGTGCCATCGGCTGCACAATGGCCAGACCAATCCGAAACTATTGGCCGACACATTGACTGACAGCAAGCTCTGCCTTCGTTGCCACCCCGAGCGAGCCAGCGTTGTCGGCACGGCGCACGATATGCGCAAGTCCGCGCCGACAACGCGCAATGTTCTCGGCCAGACCCCTGCTGAGTCCGGCCCCTGCGGCGGCTGCCACGTCCCGCACCAATTCGCCCGCACTCCCGTGCCCGCGCCCGGCGATCCCACCGGCCAATGCACGGCGTGCCACTCCCCCGGCGGCGTCGCCTCCAAGGCGTCGGCCCATTTCAATCACCCCACGGATGTTGATCGCACCAAGCTGCCCGCGACCCTGACACTGGCAGTCTCGACGATTGCCGCGAATCCAAATCTCGCGTCGCTCACCTGCAAAACCTGCCACGATCCCCACATGGCCGGGGGCGACCGCTTCCTCAAGAAAACTCCCGATCAGCTTTGCGCCTCCTGCCATGACCAGCCGACGACGCTGGCCGGCGCGCATGATTTCACTAATCGCCCCACCGCGAAGAACGGCCTGGGCCAGACTGTCGCCCAGACCGGGAAATGCGGCTTCTGCCATGACGTTCACAAAGGCAACGGCTCCATCCTCTGGGCTGCAACTGCGACACCGCCCGCCAACGCCGCCGAACTATGCACGCAATGTCACCGCGACAAGGGAATGGCCGCCGATCACCCCATGCCCGGCTACAGCCATCCGACTGATATGGCCGCCGGAAATACGACGATGGCTCTGCCCCTCTTCGACGCCCGCGGCCAGCGCGTCGATCACAACGGCACCGTCCAGTGCGCCAGTTGCCACAACCCGCACTCCGACAGCACAAAGTCAAAACAGATGCTCCGCGTGACCGGCAACACGTCAGACCTTTGCCTCCGCTGCCACACCGATAAAACCTCGCTCTTCGGCAGCGGCCACGACGCGCATGCCAATCCCACGTGGCCCGCGAAACAGGTCGGTGATGACCTGTGCATGGCCTGCCACCTGGCTCACACCAAGGACGCCAATCGCCGCGAGAAGCTCTGGTCCGGCCCGATCGATGCCACGGCGGCGACTCCCAATGAGCAGCGCTGCTTCGGGTGCCACGACGACAAGATCGCCCCGCGCCCGCAAATACCCGTGCATCCGACGGTGGTTTTCAATCTGGTCTCGTCGGCCGATCCGACGCCGCCCGCGGGCACGTATCTTCCCACGCAACAATCGTTCCCGTGCGGGACCTGCCATCTGCCGCACAGTTCAACGTCGGCCGATTTGAAAACCGTCGCCGCGATCGCCGCCACACAGCCCGCGGCGCTCGGAATGCAACTCCGCGCCGCGGCACGGCCCATGCTGCGCCCGGATGTCGCCAAAGACATCTGTTCCACCTGCCACGGCTCCGATGCCCAGCGCGTATTCCTTTACTACCATCGCGCGCGCCAGCGGCAGGACGTGCAGATGCTCGAGCAGCAGGCAGCGGGCGCGTATTGAAATGGATCGGCGCGTCGGCAACGATTTGCGGTTAGGATAGAAGGCGGGACATCGAATCCAAAGGGTACTGAACCGCGAGCCGAAATGCCTGAATCCAAGCCAACGCCCACAAATCCCGATCAATCCTACCTGGACGTGGTCCTTGCCGCTTTGCGCGTCTGCTTGAACTACAAACCATCCTGCGGCCAAGGTCGAACAGGCGGCGTGACGCTGCAGGAATTCCAGCGAATCTATCGGGAAGACGAGTTCTACGCCTGGTTTGGACTGGATTCACCGCTTGTTTATGCGGCCCACAAGGCGGCAGGCGGCATGACCTCGATTTACCGGCAGATTGGCATTGGCTGTCAGTCGCTTTTCCATCGCATCTTGCAGGATACATTGGGTCTATCCCCCAAGGATGCCGCATGGTCTTACAATGTGCCGACGACGAAATCCAAGTCGCGTACTCTCTCGCTTGATGGCCGCATTCCACTGGAGAGTATCGCTGGCAGTACGCGCCGAACAGCCATCGAAGCGTGGCTTAAGGAGGCTTCCGCCGGCGTTGGCTTGAAGGGTAAAAATGCGGCGAGCCTGCGCGGGGCAGTGTTCGAAGTACGCCAAGGCTACAAAAGTAACGACGCAAAACGCCAGAACGCTGACGTATCCAACGCCTCCAGCGCTTACGCCTATCGCTACCTGCCTGTCATGCTGCTCCTCTCGGTGCAGATTCCGGCAAACCTCGCTGAACGCTATGCGCGAGCGCGTTGGCTTATTCTGCGCGGCACGGGGCTCGGATCGACGGTCGATTCGACGTACGTCTTTTGCCGCGATGTACTGGGGTATGACTTGGCGGGATTTTTTCGGCGCAATTCCGCAGCTATAAGGGCTGAGACGCTGGCCGTCTTTGAGGGTCTGCTACAATGATAGAAGGACTATTCGGACAAATCGAAACAGATGCGCCGCGGCACGGGCGATTGGGCAGGCGCGACCATCTCACGTACAGGGGAAATGTTGCCGTGGGACGACACGGATGGTTGCGGCTTACGCCGGCCTATTCTCTCGGCCTTGTCCGCTTGCTGCTGGAAAAGACCGCGCCCGGCGATCTCGTGCTCGATCCTTTTTCCGGCACCGGAACGACGCCGCTAGCATGCGCAGCAACGGGAATTCCGTGCCACGCGGTCGACATCAATCCGTTCCTTGTCTGGCTCGGCAATCTCAAACTTACTCCTTTCGACGAGGCAATCGCCTGCGCGGTGAAGAGCGCTGCAACACAGATCGTCGCAGGCTCATTTGCGACGATTCCCGACCCGTGGCAGCCCAGTCTCCACCAAATTGAAAAGTGGTGGGATCAGCCGGCTCTCAGCGTTCTCGCTTCGCTGTGTGAGGGAATCCGCCGGACTCGCCAAATGCTCGCTCCTGCCGTCACGGACTTGCTCAGTATCGCCTTCTGCCGGGTCATGATCCAAACTGCAAACGTCTCCTTTGGCCACCAGTCAATGTCGTTTAAGAAAAAGTCGGATGAGGAAAATGGCGACCTGATTCGACACACCCCAGAACACGCGGCGCGCCGCATAGCGCAGGATTTTCTCGCCGCGGCGATTGAGGTGGCCGACGGTCTTTCCGTCGATCCACCAGAAGCCAACTCCAGAGTTTTTCTCGGCGACTCGCGTGATCTTCCCGCGACGCTCCCCAATCGTGGCTACACGACCGTTATTACTTCTCCACCATACCCAAACCGAATGAGCTACATTCGTGAGCTTCGCCCCTATATGTACTGGCTTGGTTTTCTATCCGACGGACGTGCCGCTGGGGAACTTGATTGGAAAGCCATCGGCGGCACCTGGGGATGCGCAACAAGCTTGCTAAACACATGGGAGCCCAGCGGGGGCGACGACATCCCGTTCCCGCAGTTCGACCGAATCATCCGGGAGATCAGCGCGCGTCATAAACTCCTCGGCCGTTACGTGCACAAGTATTTCCAGGATATGAAGAATCACATTCTCAGCCTGCGACGAGTGCTCGCGCCATCCGCCCGGTGTCACTACATTGTGGGAAACAGCAAGTTTTCCGACACTCTGCTGCCCGTTGAGAGCATTTACGCCGCGATGTTCGAGGAAGCCGGTTTTGTGGAC
>JBEKYH010000165.1:0-9644 GCA_049511115.1 Tepidisphaeraceae bacterium
CCGTTTGACGATTTGATCATTCCGCTGGCGATGATATGGCCGAGAGCGAGGTAGACACACATTCATTTTGCCTGCGTCGTCGCGTGATCTTCGAGAAGCTCGATTAGCTGTGTATCGCCGTCTCGTCGAAGGTGATCCGCAACGGTCATCCCATCGCTGTCGCGTTGGCTGGGATCCGCCCCAAGAGCTAACAAATGCTCGACCATGCTCTTGGAGCCTCCAAACGCCGCAACCATCAGCGGCGTAGCGCGATGCTTCGTTCCGAACCAAGCATTCTTGATCGTTCCGCCGTGGTCAAGAAGCAGTTTAAGCATTGGCCAGTCGTCGTTAAGTATCGCGAAATAGACTGGATTGTCGCCGAGTGCGTCGTACCTGTTCGGATCGGCTCCGTCTGTGAGCAGGGTTGTCACTACCGATTGATTGCGTGAAATCACGGCAAATTCGAGCGCGGTCATGCCCGCCTGCGGGGACGGATCATCGACGCCGACGGCATTCTGATCCAGAATTCGATCCACATCGGCGGAGGTTCCCGTATAAGCTGCTTGCCGGAGCAGTTCGCCGGGCGGGGTTTTATGGCATCCGCCAATTATCAGGGCGAGCGTGAACGTCACTACGCCTAACGGCAGACTGTGAGGAGACGGTGCCCGCCATCCGATCAGACGTTGGCGAATCTCCCGTGCCTGCCGATATTCAAACGCGCCCATACCCCAACCAATCCGGCAAGTTTTCCTCGCACCACTTGCGGTAATCCGCCATGGTGTCAAAGGACCGAAACTTTGCATCGTCCATAACCGGCTTGTAGGTCTTAATGAACGCGTACTTCATCCGCAACGCCAGCGGCCGGCGCGCCGCGGCCTCGAATTCGGCAAGCCATTCGGCAGGAATGGGGGCCTGATCATCGGGGTTGCTCATCCTAAATGCTTTCCTCAGGCGGATTATACACCGCGAATCCTGAAATGGAGCCGCCGGGAACGGCACACAGATCGCCACTCAATGTTTTATCGCCAAGCCGCCCCGCCATCGTGGGAACGGCGCGCCTCTTCACCTGGTCACCCCCTCACCTTGTCACCTTGTCACCTGTTGCCCCTCTCCCCAATGCAAATCCCCCGCCTCCGGTCTATAATCCCCCCGGGACAACAATACCGCTTACACACACTCTGTCGTGAGGAGCCCACATGACGCTACGGACCGTGGCCGTTCTTTGTTTAGCGGCGTTTTTGGCGGCGGCCTGCGCGGCGGCCAAAACGGCAGGCGCGGCGGATGCGCCCGCGACGCTGCCATCCACCCAGCCCGCCGCCAGCGCCTTTCCGACGCCCGCTGATCTGATCGCCAAGCTAAAGGACGCCAAGCAGACCGTGGCCGGCCCGGTCACGCCGCATGTGGCTTACCTGGAATTAAACCAGGCGGTCGTCGAAAAGCCCTCCGACTTTTCCTTCTTCGCCTCGCAGGAAAGCCTCACCCTGCGCTCCCTTCTCGATCGCCTGGAAAAAGCGCGGCAGGACAAAGACATTTCCGCCGTGCTCCTCACCGTCGGCGGCACGGGGATCAATCTTTCCCAATCCCTCGAGCTGCGCGATGAATTGCTCGCCTTGAAGAAGGCCGGCAAGCGCACCTTCGTCTATGCCGACTCTTATGACGGCCCGGCCTACATCATGGCCAGCGGCGCGAGCGATGTCTGCCTCCTGGCCGGCGGCGATATTGAACTTCCCGGCGTCGGCTTGCAGACCCTCTTTGCCAAGGGGCTGCTCGATAAGGTCGGCGTCGAGGCTGATTACGAGCAGATCGGCGAGTACAAGGGCGCCGACGAGATGTACATCCACACTCAGCCCAGCCCCGAAATGGCCGGCGAATTGCAAAAGCTCGTGGACAGCCTCTACGGCGAACTCATTACCAACATCAGCGCCAACCGCCACCTCTCCCCCGATCAGGTGAAAAAAATCGTCGACCAGGCCCTGATCCCTGCTGATGAGGCCAAGAAAGACGGCCTTGTCGACCACATCGTCGATATCGACGGCCTGCGCGATCTCATGGGCGACAAACTCGGCGGCAAGATCGATCTCCAGCATGACTACGGCGCGGCCCCCAAGGAAGACGTGGATTTTTCCAGCCCGTTTGCGCTGCTCTCTTTCCTCACGCGCAAGCCGGCGGAATCGACGCGGCAATCCGTCGGATTAATTTATGCCGAAGGCGTGATCGTGGACGGATCGACCGATGCCAGTTTGTTCAGCACTTCCGACCAGATCGGCTCCGATGACATTCGTTCGGCCATGCGATTGGCCGAGCGAGATGATCAGATCAGCGCGGTGGTGATCCGCATCGATTCCCCCGGCGGTAGCGCCCTGGCTTCCGAGGCGATGTGGCAGGCCGTGCGCCGCGTGGCCCGCACCAAGCCGGTCATCATCAGCGTAGGCAGCATGGCCGCCAGCGGGGGTTATTACCTGGCCACCTCCGGCAACTATATTTACGCCGACCCGACGGCAATCGTCGGCTCGATCGGCGTCGTCGGCGGGAAATTTGTCCTGGGCGATTTGCTTGCCAAGGTCGGCCTGAACGTGGCAACCTTCGCGCGCGGGGCGAATGAAGGTTTATTTGATTCGACGACCCCCTGGACGCCGGAGCAGCGCCAGATGGTGCACGATTGGATGCAGCAGACCTATAACCAATTTACCGACCGCGTCATGACCACGCGCAAGGGGAAGATCAAGGACATCGACAAGGTCGCGCGCGGCCGGATTTTCCTGGCCGCCCAGGCCAAGGATTTGGGCCTCGTGGATGCCATCGGCGGAATCAACGACGCCATCGCCTACGCCGCCCAGCAGGCGGATATGGCCCCCGATTCCTATGACGTGCGCGTGATCCCGGCTCCCAAGACGCTCGCGGACATTTTCAGCGGCGGCTCCGACAGCCGGATCAATATTCAGCCCAAGGTCTCCGCCACGGATTCGCTGCTTGATCTGCTTCCCGGCACGGACCGCGCTCTCCTGGCTGAGCAGATCAGCGTGCTGAAGCTGTTCGAATCGCGGCCGATCGCGCTGGTCTGCCCCTACAGCGTCAGGAGCAGGTAACCGCGAATGTTCGGCTTAGGCAAACGCGGCCAAGGCAGCGAAGGGACTGGGGCGCGCGTCAGTTCCCGCCTCTGCACGGACAAATACAACGGCAAATACCCGCTGGTCGGGCTGTTTGATTGCCGCGAGCGCAAGACCTGGATCGCCAAGCCCCTCAACGGCCAAGCCATCCGCACCTCGCACGCCCGCCTGATCACCGGCGCGGAAAACTCCACCGGCGCTGTCTGGAAAGACCGTTTTCTTTGCTTCTGGTTTTACACACCCCACACCGGGGAGGGGTATATCCTGGGCTATCCAATCGATTGGGAAGAAGCCCATCTGCTGGTTCGCATTGACCCTCAATGGGACTACGACCGCCAGCGCATCATCCCCGCCGAATTGACCGATCAGGTCAATGAGAATCTCAAGCGCCAGCGCAAACACGCCGAGCGCGTGATCGAGTTCTTCCGCGCCGCGAGCCTGCCCTACCCGTTCAGTGTCCATTTCATCGGCCAGCGCGCCACGGAGTCGCAGTTTTACGTCCGGCGCGTCGAGCCGGAAAAGGCAAGTTGAACCGCCAAGACGCCAAGACGCCAAGAATCAAATTCAAAGAAATACCGTCTCACCACCCGCTCGGCTCCGCCTCGCTAGAGGACACAGAGGAAATCCAGAATAAGATCCAATATGGATTTTGAATTACCTCTGTGGCCTCTGCGTCCTCTGTGGTGAATCTTCTTCTGCATTTCTTGGCGTCTTGGCGGTTAAATTGCATTTCTCTTTCCCCCTTGAATTCCGCCTCCCACCCCGATAGGGTTCAAAACCCTTTTGGAGGCGACATGCTTCGGCTTGCACAGCGCATGAGTCTTATCAGCGAATCGATCACCCTGGCCGTCAGCGCCAAGGCCAACGCCATGAAAAAGGCCGGCGTCGACGTCGTCGGCTTTGGCGCCGGCGAACCCGATTTCGACACCCCCGCCTTCATCAAAGAGGCCGCCAAAACCGCCCTGGACCAAGGCAAGACCAAGTACACGCCGACCCCCTGCATCCCCGAGCTGAAAGCCGCTATCAGCCAGAAATTCCAGAAGGAAAACGGCCTTCCCTACGCCCCCGACCAGATTACCACCGGCGCCGGCGGCAAGCATTGCCTCTACATGGCCTTCATGGCCCTGCTCGATCCCGGCGATGAAGTGATTATTCCCTCTCCCTATTGGGTGAGCTACCCGGAGCAGGTCAAACTCGCCGGTGGCGTCAACCGCATCATCCGCGGCGAGGAAGCCAACGGCTTCAAAATCACCCCCCAGCAGCTTGAAGCCGCCATCAGCCCAAAAACGCGCGTCTTCCTCATCAACAGCCCCAGCAACCCCGCCGGCCACGCCTACACCAAGCCGGAACTCAAGGCCCTCGCCGACGTTGTCGCGCGGCATCCCCAGGTGCTCGTTTTCAGCGACGAGATTTACGAGAAGCTGATCTACGACGGCCTGGAATTCGCCAGCTTTGCCACGCTCAACGAGCAGCTCATCGAGCGCACGCTGACCTTCAACTGCCACAGCAAAAGTTTTGCCATGACCGGCTGGCGCATCGGCTACATCGGCGGCCCCAAGGCCGCCATCGACGCGATCAATAAACTCCAGAGCCAGATGACTAGCCACATCGCCAGCTTCACCCAACCCGCCGCCATCGCCGCCCTGACCGATCCGCGCGGCGCCGAGAGCGTCGCCGCCATGCGAGCGCAATTTGAAAAGCGAGGGCGGCACATGTGGGAGCGCCTGAGCAGCCTCCCCAAAATCACCTGCGTGAAACCGCAGGGCGCGTTTTATTGCTTCCCCAACATCAGCGCCTACTTCGGCAAATCCTCCGCCGGCAAACCAATTACGGATGCCATCTCCTTCAGCGCCGCCTTGCTGGAACAAAACCACGTAGCCGTAGTCCCCGGCAACGACAGCGGCTTCGACACTCATGTCCGCCTGAGCTTCGCGACGAGCATGGAACAGATCGATAAGGGAATAGACCGGATTGGGGAGTTCCTGAAGAAACTCGCATAACCCGCACGATTCGCCGCTTCGTCGGGTCCGCACCGGGGACCATCCCGGCCCTACAACTGCCCCTCATCCACACTATCCCTCGTCGCATCCTGAACCCCGATAGACTGCCGCACTGTGAAATTCTTTACATTGGTAAAATGGAACATCGGCACTCCGTCAGCATGGGGCGCCTTGATGTTTACGAAATCCGCCCCGTCCACGTCGTCCAGCCAGAACGGCGGCCGCACATCCCCGCTCGCCGTCGAGAGATTCACGTTATCCAACTCAAGGTTCTTCACATGGCGAATGTAAAACCCATACGCCGGCATGGCGTGGAACATCGTCGGTTCGGGATAGCCTCGCTCCAGCTCGGCGGGACGAGTCGCCGCGTCGCGGTCGCGATGGTCGCCGGGATAAGTGATGCGCACGTTACTGATGCGCACATCTTCAATGTCATGCCCGGGAATCCCGCTGATGATGCACGCGTAACGCGACGCGAGATCTTCGCAGATGATATTGCTGATATTGATCCGCCGGATGATCGCCGGCGGCGCAAACGGCCCGCGCGCGCGGTTGCCCAGCCGGATGAATATCGGCACCGAGACAATCTTGCGCATGGTGATGTTGTCGATGGTCACATCCTCAATCGGCCCGCCATCCACCGACTCAATCGCCAGCCCCTGGCAATCGTCAAACACGCAATTGGTGATGGCGATATTGATAAATCCGCCGTTGGATTCGGTGCCGAACTTAATCCGCCCCGTGCGCCCCGGCCCGGTCAGAACGCGCGGCAGCGGCGGCCGCGCTCCCGGAGTTCGCGGCGTCGCAGGCAGCGTCGCCGGCCTTGGCGCGCCGCCAAAACCAGGAGCATAATCCGAAAGCAGCTTGCGAAACGTCCCGTCCACTAGCGCGCCCACGACATACCCGCCCGTCACATAACAATCGCTGATCGAAATATTCTCACAAGGCCGAACGACGCCCAATCCATACGAACTCTTCAGGCAGATGCCGTCGTCACTGGGCGAATTGACCTCGCAATTCACAATCCGCGCGTTCTGGCAGCAGTCGATGTCCATGCCGTCGCGATTGGTGTCGATCTTGAGGTTGTCAATGTCCAGGTTATCGACGCACGTCAGCAACAGCCCAAAGTGCCCGCCCTGGACGATGGAAAAATCGCGCAGGACGACGTTGTGACACCATTCCATGGCAATCGTCTTATTGCCGATCCCTGACGGCAGCGTGTCGCGGGGATTGGGATACGTCTGGTCCGAAGACGGCTGCGTCGTACCGGGAATGACGTTCGGCGCTGCGTCGGCGCGATCATCGTAATCGTAGAGACTGGGCAGCGTGTCCTCCGGCGGCAGCGCCGCGCGCCGGGCCAACTCCTGCTCGTCGCGCTCCTCGCCCGCGGCCCGCTGATCGGGAGTTTCCGCCGGCGCGGGCTGTGTGCTCGGCGGCGGCTGCCCGCGGCTCAGGCCCTTGCCGTAAATCAACCCCGGTCCTTCAATCGTCACGTCATGCAGATATTCCCCCCAGATCAGGCTGTTGTGCCAATGGCTGTGGCCAAAATCCTCGAAATGGTCAAATTCATTCGGCTCCGGCGGATCGTATTCCCCCTTATACAGCGACCCAGCCGCAATAATGGTCGCCCCTTGATCCAGGTGAATGGTGATATTGCTCTTGAGATGGATCGAATAGCAAAGATATTTCCCCTCTGGAACCTGCACCGTTCCCCCGCCCGCCGCGTTCGCCGCGGCAATCGCCGCATTAATGGCCGGCGTGTCGAGCGTGACGCCGTCGCCGGTCGCGCCGAAATTCCGCACGTTATAGCTGCCCGAAACCTGGCAGCCGCCAAGAAATACACCGAGTAAAAGCAACGGGAAAATCCGCCAAATCCGGGCAAATTGCGTTCGCGTCACGATCGTTCCTCCGCGCAAGAACAATTCCCTCCGCTGGGAATACGGAGGTTATAAGGCTTCGTTGAAAGGAATAGAAGCTTGCGGAGTGCCCAATTGGACTAACGCGAACCAACGGTGGCGGCCAATGCCCGAATGATTTAATGTATCATCGCAGATTCAACTGGGAGCAATCGAATGGCAGACGAAAAAGTTTCATTGCACGTTGACGCCGACTGGAAAAAGCAGGCCCAGGAGGAAAAGCGCCGCCTCGCCGAGCAGGCCGCCGCCAAGGCAAAGGAATCCGCCGCCCCCCTGGGCGCCCCCTCAACTTCCGCCCCCGGCGCGCCCGACGCCCGTACCGGCGCCCGCTCTCGCGCCCAGATGCCCGCGGCCAGCTTCTCTACCCTCGTCCAGTCGATCCTGACCCAGGCCCTGTTTTATTTGGGCGACCTCACCACGCGCGGCGCCGAACCCACCGTCAATCTCGACATGGCCAAGCACCAGATCGACCTGCTGGGCATCCTCGAGGAAAAGACCCGCGGCAACCTCACCCCCGATGAACAGCGCGTCCTCGACACCGTCCTCTACGAGGCCCGCATGCGCTACGTGAGCGTGGCTTCGCAGTACACCTGATTACCGGATGGCCATCGAGGGCGGGTAACTCAATCCCGCGGCCGATCGAGATCGATCGTGCACGTCTCGCCAATGGCAAGATGCACGCCGTCGGGGACGTGGTCGATGTGGATGCGGACGGGGATTCGCTGGGCGAGGCGCACCCACGTAAACACCGGGTTCACTTCCGGCAGACCCTGCGGGTTGGGGGCCGTGTTGGTGTCGGCGATGCCGCGATTGAGGCTTTCAACATGGCCGAGCACGTCGACGCCGGGATAGCCCATCAGTTCGGCCCGGGCGGTGGCGCCGACGCTGATGTTGCGAAGTCTGGTCTCCTCGAAATACCCGTATATCCAGTATGAATCCGCGTCGATCACACTCATTTGCCGCTGGCCCGTCGAGGCGTAATTTCCGACCCGCACGGTGAGATTGGTGACCCAGCCGTTCACCGGGGAATGGACCTGGCAGCGCTCCAGATCAATGTCGGCCTTGTACAGCGCCGCTTCGGCCGCTTCGACTTCCGCCTGATCGGACTGGACGCTGGTCGCGTAGGATTGCCGCTCCTGCGCCGAAACGTCGCCGGGCTGAAGTTTTTCGCGGCGCTGCAGATTTTCCTCGTCAAAGGCCAGCCGCGCGCGGGCGCCGTCGAGGGTGGCCTGCGACCGCTTCACCGCGGCCGTGTAGTCGCGGGCGTCGATCTCGTAGAGCGTGTCGCCCTTGTGGACGAACTCGTTATCCTGCACCGGGACACTCACCACCTGGCCGCTGATCTCGGGGGCACTGTCGACGACATAGGCATTGACTCGGCCGTCGCGCGTCCACGGGCTGTATTCATAAAACCAGAACGCCCGGACGCCGAGAATCGCCGTCCCGACGACCAAAACGACCGTTATGATCACTCGCGCGGCAAGGGCGATCTTCCTTGGCCGCGGCCGGACGACCGATGCCTCGACATGCTTGGTCACGATGGTTTTGTCGGCTAGCGTTGTCATAGGCGTCGAAACGTAAGGATCGCCGCGCAATATAATAGGATAAGCAGGGTGATGTCGACCACCGGGCGGCGCCACACGAAGCGGTTGAGATCCACAAAGTGATTCATCACCATCCGTATCGGAAAAAACAGCACTGCGCAGGCCACCAGCATGACGGCGGCGGGATCCACCAGCATGCCGTCGATATTGATCTCGCGTAGCGGAAGAAACATGATCGCGGCTCCCGGTAAGTCACTTTCCCTCAAGCCCGGCGGGCGCGGATGCGAACGTCCCGCGGCCTTTCAATCCCGAAAGCAGCACGTTCACGCCGAAGCGGCGATGCCTGGGGTCTTTGGTCACAGCCTGAAGGCGCTGCAGTTCGTCGTACATCCAGGTCTCCCAACTGAGGCGATCCTGTCGCGATGAGAAGCCCCGCGCATGTTGCCGATGATTGCGCATTCGCCCGAACAATTCAATGATTCGCTCCTGCCCCTCGCGGGGCGCGCCAATCGCGCGGAATACCAGCGACACAAACCCAAAGCCGCATTCCAGTGCGATAAACGTGTTGACATCCTTAACGAAGTTGTACTCCTGCGGGTTCGTGGGCGCGATGATCGCCAGGATAGCGATCACGAAAAACAGGCCCAGCGGAGCCAGTTTGCCCTTGGTCTGTATCCACGCTCCGATGAATACGAGCGGGAACAAAACGACCAGCAGATTCAACGGAGTATTGTCGCGAACCAGGAAGACATATTTTGCGGCCAAAGCGACGATGCAGCCGATGCTGGTGCCGATGATGCTTGCCAGGTTGGCGATCAACGGATCCTCCAGGTTCACGAAAATCACCAGCGCCACCGCGATATAGACCATGAATACCGTCCCGTGAGACCAGGCCGTGGCGTCCCAGACCAGGAACCCGGCGAACACGCCGACGAAACTCCGGATCAGATTGATGATCGCGTAATTCCGATGCGCCACGAATGTTGGCTTTGGGTATAACGGAGGCGGCGTCGGCGGCGGGTGCAGAGTCAAAATCGCCTCCAGGCTTGCCAGAAGGTACACCAGCGCGTCTCTAATCTCGTTCACCGCCGCAGCCGG
>JBEKYH010000166.1:0-9537 GCA_049511115.1 Tepidisphaeraceae bacterium
AAGACTTTCACGCAGTGCGGCGAGAGTTTCTCGGGGAAAAAGCAGGCGCCGCTGACGTTGAGGAAAATATCCGCACTGGCGGCGACGCGATCGAACGCATCGGCGCTCATGCCATAGCGTTTGTCGTGGAGGAGAATGTAGTGCCACTTGTCGGCCAGGTCGCGAGCGTGGGCGGAAAAGAAATCGTGGAAAAATTGCAGGGTATATTGGGGATTATCGGTGGCGCTGCGCTCAACGGGGTTGAAGGGCCAGACCCAGGTGTCCTCGTAGTAGTAAACTTCGTGGCCGAGTTCGTGCAGCCCCAGCAGGTAATGAAAATAGTCCCACGCCACGCCGCCCAGGGGGAACTGGCCGACCAGTCCGCCGACAATAATGCGGAGCTTTTCGCTGGCTGACCTAGACCTTGGCGTCAACGGGTTCCTCCAGTTTGAATTGATGTTTGGCCATCTCGAAATAAAGGCCGTGCATGGCGATAAGCTGATCGTGCGTGCCGCGCTCGGCGAGAGCGCCGTCGTCCATGACGAATATCTGATCGCAATCAGAAACGGTGCTGAGACGGTGGCTGACCAGGATGATGGTGCGCTGGCCCTTCAGGGCGCGGAGCGTCTGGACAATCATCGCCTCATGCTGGGGGTCGAGTGCGCTGGTCGGCTCATCCAGGACGAGGATGCTCGCTTCGGTGAGCAACGCGCGGGCGATGCCGATGCGCTGGCGCTGCCCGCCGGAGAGAGTGACGCCGCTTTCGCCGATGCGGGTTTGATATTTCTCCGGCAGTTTTTCAATGAAATCCGCCGCCCCGGCCAACTCAGCGGCTTTGGCGATCTGTTTCGCGTCAGCATGCGGCCGGCCGTAGGCGATGTTCTCGGCGACCGTCGCCGGGAGCACGGCGTTTTCCTGCAACACCAGCGCGACATGGCGGCGGAGATCTTTGAGTTTCACCTGCCGCAGGTCGTTGCCGTCGAGTCTGAGCGCGCCGCTGGTCGGATCGTAGAAGCGCGGCAGAAGATTAAGGAGCGTGGTCTTGCCGACGCCGCTGGAGCCGACGAAGGCGACCATCTGGCCGGGTTCGATCGTGGCGCACAGATCGCGAAGGACCGGCTCGCCCGTGCGGTATTCAAAGCCGACGTGATCGAGTTCCAGAACGCGCGCCTTGGGAGGAAGGGCGATGGCGTTGGGGGCGTCGGCAATGGTGACATCGCGATCGAGGACATCAAAGACGCGCTGCGCGCCGGCGACGCCGCCCTGCAGGCTCGAGCCGCTGCCGCTGAGCTTGTTGAGCGGGCCGTAAAGCTGGCTGAGGTAGGCAAGGAAAATGGAGAGCTTGCCGATGGTGAAGCCGTCCGGGTTGTGAAGAACGAACTTATCGCGCCAGGCCATCCAGCCGCCGTAGCCGAAAATGACCGCCCCGCCCACGCCGAAGATGGCGCCGAGAATAAGCCAATAGACGACTTCCTCCCAATGCAGTTTCAGCCACGTCTGCACGGATTGGCCGACGGTATCGTGAAAGTGGGCCAGTTCCTCCGCCTCGCGGCCGTAGGCCTGCACAAGTTCAATCGACGAAACCGAGCGCTGAATCGCGGTTGTCAGGCGCGACTCCGCCTCCTTGGCGGCCATGGATTTGTCGCGAAAGATTCTGCCGTAATGAGAGCTCGCCCACAGGACCGGCGGCGCGACGGCCAGGGCCACGAGCGTCAATTGCCAATTCGTGCAGAGCATTGTCCAGGTCATCAGCAAAAGCGTGAGGACGCTGATAAGGATGGTTTGCACGAACAGGTTGAGGATGGTCTGGAATCCGAAGGCATCGTAACTGAGGCGATAAATCGCATCCCCCTGCGGCTGGCTGCGATGATAGGCAACTTGCAGCTCCTGCAGTTTTCGGAACAGTTCGCAGCGGACTTTCATCAGACCCTGATAGCCGACTTTGATGCCCAGGAGCGTCTGCACCATGCTCAGCACTTCCTGCCCCAGGCGAAGGAGCAGGGTAATCGCCGCTAATGCGATCACCTGCCCGGGAATCGATTGCGGCGCGAAATGAAAGAAGAGCCGATATTCCCACAAACCGGGATGGGTGGAGCCGAACACGCTGTCCATGGCGATTGCCAGAGGGAACGCGCTGAGCACGCCAAGTTCGACGCCAATCGACATAAGGGCAACTTGCAGCAAAATTCGCGGCTGACTGTCGCGAAAGTACGAGAGCGCGCGGGCGTAAAAGGTAATGGACTGTTTCCAGGTCATATGGGGATTATGAGGGAGTAGATCATATCGGAATCCGCGTCACACGGCCGTGGGAATTGGTTTGGCCGGAAGCGACGGCTCTGGCGCAGGCTGCGGTGCGGGGGCGGCGGCTTGTTTTTTCGGCGGCGTGCGCGGCACGGGGTAAAACCCGGCCCGCTCGGCGGCGGCGTCGATCAGGCCCATCACCGGGCGGGCGACTTTCCAGCGATTGAGCAGGTAAATCGTCCACCAGATGAGCGGGATCAGCACCGCCGGCCGGCTGAAGGGCCAGACGTAGCAGAGCAGCAAAACCGTCATCAGCAGGCTTGCCACCATCAACACCCGGCAGAGGTTGCTCATGGCCATGTTGACGCGCACTTTGGTCAGCAGGCCCGAGCCGTGGTGATGCTCGGTGACGGTGGAGAGGCGAATCTGCACGTAGCGGCTGCCGTAGATTTCCAAATCCCAATCGTGCCACCCGCTGTCGGCGCGGAAGCGCCAGCCGGCGACGATGACCTCGCGGCGAATCTGCTCCAGGAGAACCAACCGGTCGTGTTGATGGTGCCAATAGCGAAGGACCGCTGGATCATGCGGGTCGATGGGGAGATCGCGCTGGCGCTCATAGCCGCTGGCCTGGCGGCGGATGACGCGGGCCTTGAGGCGCATGGAGTATCTCGCCCAGCCGCGCACGATGGGCTGGCGATAATGCAACATCGCAATGAGCGGCCGGGTAAGAAGATGCTTGTGCCGCGGCATGGGCGCTTGAATTGACGCAATGATCGCCAGACCGATCGGAATCGCCGCCATGATGACGGCCACGCACAGGAGCGAAAGCAGCGGCAAAAAGCACAATCCCAAAATGGCGATGAAAAGATAAAGGGCGTGCCATTCCATGCTCATCAGCATCATGGCCGCCAGCGAGGCGGGGCGGCGGTAGATCGTCTGAAACAGGCCGGTCCCAAAAACGCCGTGGTAGATGACATCCGCGCCGATGCGCACGCCGAGTTGCTCGCCACCGTAGATTTTGCCGCGCCAGTGGCTGGCGCCCAGGGCGTTGAAGTGATCGGGGTGTTTGTATTTCAGCATCGCCTCGGCGTGGCCATAACCGCGCTGCTGGTTGAGATAGGCGCGAACCGTGTTGCGCCGATAGTGCCACACCTGCGCGGCGGGGGAAAAGCCGATGGTCTGGCCCTGACCCTGGATGCGCCAGATGACATCGACATCGTCGCCGGCCTTGCGGAACTGGGGATCAAAGCCATGCACCTGCTTGAGGGCCCACGCATAAAACGCCATGTTGCAACCCGGCACATGCTCGGCGGTGCGATCATCAAGCATTACATGCGTCGGACCGCCGGGGGCAAGCCCCACGCAATCGGCAATCCAGCTCCCTTCGTCGGGGATGAGATTCGGCCCGCCCATGCCGGCGTGCGAGCTGCGCGCAAGCGCCAGGCAGAGATAATACAGCCAATCCTCATCGGCCTCGCAGTCGCTGTCGGTGTAAACGATCACTTCGCCGACGGCGGCCTCCATGCCGACGTTGCGGGCGTATGACAATCCCATGTTGCGCTGGCGGATGTTGCGCACGCTGGGGAATTTCTGGAGGATTTCCTGCGTCTGGTCGGTTGAGCCGTCGTCAACGAAAACGACCTCGTAGTTGGGATAGCGCAGCTTCTCCATGGACCGGAGGCACGACTCGACCGTGCTGGCGCCGTTGTACGAACAGATGACGATGCTGACGCTGGGGAGCTTTTCAGGATTCGCGCCGCCGACGGCGGTTTGCGGGGCGCGGCGAAAGATATCCTGGACGGCCGCAAAGGATGGCTTGGGCTGGCGGTCACGGCTGACCAGGCCGAATGCCCAATCGGTGACGTTGTGGCCGTGGGTGAACCATTCATCGGTGAAGCTGAAGACCATCGCCCCGGCAAGCCCCTCATCGAACACGGCCGTCAACTGCGTCGAGAGGATGCGGGCCTGCTGCTCGCAAGTGCGCTCGCGGAAAGTGTCCACGCCATATTCGCCCAGGATGAGCGGCTTCTCGCCGGCGATGTTTTGCAGCCGGGCGAGATAATTGCGGAAGATTTTCTCGTCATGCAGGTAAACGTTGAAGCAAACGAAGTCGATCCCGCGCGGCTGGAGATATTCAGTGGTCGGGAAATTCGCGAAAGTCACCAGGCAATCGGGCGCCTCGCCTTTGGCGAGTTCCGCGAGGTCGTCGATGAATTCCTCGACTTTAGCCGCGCCCATAAAGCGCACCAGGTCCGGCGGGATTTCATTGACGACACTGAGCGCAAAAAGGGCCGGATGATTGCCGCAGGCGCGTGCCGCATTTCGCACGGCCGCGCGACCCTGGCGTCTTAAATCACTGTCATTGATGAAATCCAGGTTCTTCGGCCAGGCGATATCGAGCAGAATTTTCAGGCCATAATCCTGGGCCATGTCCAGCAGCCACGTCGGCGGCATGTGATAAAGGCGAACGCAGTTGCCGCCGAGTTCGCGGATCTGCGCGAAATCGAGGCGCACCTGCGGCTTCTCCGGGAGCGATTCACCATCGGAGTTTGCCGCGAACGGCCCGTAGGTGACGCCCTTGACGTAGAACTTCTCATCCCCCAGGCGAAAGAATTTGCCATCCCGCCGCACACGCGTCGCCACGGACTCCACCCGCCGCGTCCGGCCGGAAAGCTTGGAATGACGCTGGAGAAGGGCCAGAGGCATGATGAACCGTATTGTAATGCGAAAATCGCAGATCGGCGAATTTGGCCCCGGCCATATTGAGTGTATATTCCAATTGAGGGAAAGAGGCTTTGGTGCTCTCGAAAGCGTCCGGACCGAGCGAGAAAGAATTATGCAAAGCCGAAAATGGGGGTCGCCGCGGAGGCGGCGCCTGCAACCGCGCATCGCGGCGCTGGCCATGGCGGCCGTCGCAGCCGTGACCGGTGTCTCCCGGGGCCAATCCAATCAACAGATTATCGGACTCACCACGCTGCTGAGCTTGGATCCGACCCTTACCGGTTCAGGCGTCACCGTGGGCCAGGCCGAGGCGGACGTTAACGGCACGGGAACCAACTCCTTTGAGGTGAGCCCCGCCTACGTCGGGCAGCCTGCCAGCCTCTTCACTTATTACGATGACAACGGAAACGTCACCACGTCCTATAACTCATCGCAAGGGTCGGCCCATGCCAACAACGTCGGCGCTCTCTTCTACGGAACCACCGGCAGCGGCGTCGCGACGGGCGTAGCCCATGTGGACAATTATTCGGCTGACTACTTTGCCGGCACCATCATCAGCAATCTCGTGCAGATTAACGACGCCGTCGTGAATGAGAGCTTTATCTTCGCGGAGAACGCCGACACTCCGCTCACCGTTTCCGACCAGGAGGAGACGGACACGGCCTATGACAATTATATTGATGAGTTCGGAACGATCATCGTTTCCGCAATCGGCAACGCGGGCGCGTTCCCCAATCCCAATGCCCCCGGAACGGCGTACAACGGCATCGGCGTGGCCGCCTATCCAGGGCCGGTGAGCGTCGGGCCGACCATCGATAACTTCCGCAGCAAGCCGGACATCACCGCCCCGGGAACGGCGACGAGCTACACCACGCCGCTGGTTTCAGGCGCCGCGGCGATCCTTGTTCAGGCGGGGGCGCGCGGCGACGGGGGAAGCTCGGCGCAGACGGAACAAAACGCGGTCGATTCACGCACGGTCAAGGCGCTGCTCCTCAACGGAGCAAACAAGCAATCCGTGCACTTTTCGCGCACGCCGGTCGCGCCGCTCGATCCCGTGAACGGGTCGGGGATGCTCAACGTCTACAACGCCTACGAGCAACTTGTCGGCGGGCAGCAAACACCCACTCAGATTGATGGTACGGCGGCGTTGGGTGCAGCGCATCCGGCCATTTCCTCTGGCGTCATCACCGCGCCAGCCGGGTGGGACTTTGACGGGTTGACCAGTTCGGCAACGAGCGACGCCTATGCCAATTACGTGTTCCAGCCGACGCAGAACTCGCTGACCGCGACGATCGATTGGAACCGGCAACTAAATCTCAATCCCAACATCCTCAGCCTGGGGATCAACAACCTGGATTTATTCCTTTATGACGCGACCGCCAATCGCCTGCTGGATTGGAGCGACAGCGTCGTGGATAACGTCCAGGATATCTACGACACGAATCTCATCCCGGGCGACGTTTACGATCTCCAGGTCCTGAAGGTCGGCGGCGCCGCCGGCGTCACCAGCGGCGTCATCAGCGATAGCGAGACTTACGCACTGGCCTATAGTTTCGCTGCCGCCCCTACCGGCGCAATCGTGCAATCCGCCGTCTGGAATAGCGCCGCTACGGGAAGCTGGACCAATTCCGCCAACTGGTACAACGGTCTGGTCCCCGGCCAGGCCCAGCAGACGGCTAATTTCACCGATGCCATCACCGGCCCGACGACGGTTACGCTGAATCAGAACTTCACCGTCGGCGAGATCAATTTTGATAGTGCCAATGCCTATACGATCGCCCCCGGAACCAGCGGATCACTTACCCTCGACAACGGCGGCGCTTCGGCGGCCGCCTCCATCACCGACTCCGGCGGCAGCCATTTCATTACCGCGCCCGTGGCGTTGAATTCCAGTGCGATCTTTACCGTGGGCAATGCCGGCGACACGCTCACGATCTCCGGCCCGATTAGCGGCGGCGGCTCGCTCACCACCGCGGGCGCGGGAACTTTGACCCTCAGCGGCTCCAACACCTATACCGGCTCGACCACCGCGCGCAGCGGCACGCTCGTAATCGGCGCGGCCAGCGCCGTGCCGAGCGGCAACGCGCTGACCGTCGGAACCGCCGTCACCACGGCGACGGCCCGGCTCGCTCCCGGCATCGGCGCCGTGCAGGTCTCGTCACTCACCATCAATTCGGGGTCAACCCTCGATATCACCAATAACGAGCTTGTCATCAATTACGGCTCAGCCGCCAACGATCCGGCCTCTACGATTCGCGGCTACCTGACCAGCGGTTATGGCCTGGACACATGGACCGGCCCCGGCATCTCCAGCAGCGCTGCGGCCACCAATGCGGGACTTTACGCCGTCGGATACGCCGATGGAAACGTGGATGCGGGAACTCCCGCGCAGGCCAATCAGGTCGTCGTCAAATACACCCTGGCCGGCGACGCCAACCTGGACGGCATCGTGAACTTCGCCGATTTGCTGGTGGTCGCGCAGAATTTCAATCGCTCCAACAGCAATGGCAATCCAATCGATTGGGCCGACGGCGACTTCAACTATGACAACACGGTCAATTTCGCCGATCTGCTGCTGGTGGCGCAGAATTTCAACAAAACGCTGACCGCGAGCCAGCTTGCACAAGTGCCACAATCGTTCAGCGCGGATTGGAATCTGGCGCTGGCAGAGGTGCAGAATAGCCAAACCAATAATGTGCCCGAACCAGCGTCGGTCGGCGTAATGGCGATGGCCGCGGCAGGGCTGCTGGCGCGGCGGAGAAGGCGCGGCGGGCGGTAAGAACGACGCTGGTCTGCCTAAACCGCCAGTGCATCGCTTTATTAACAAACACCTAATCCAACATTCGTTGCATTTGCGGCCTCCACCAGTTATAAGCGTTGAAGAGGCATTCCATGGGGTGACTGCGCGTCCGCGCACTTGCGCCCGAGCCAGGCGAGGGAAGGCTTCCGCATAACGTTCGAGACATTCGAGGATGGGAGAAACGAGATGGCCATGCGACGGAGCGGGGTAGCGATCAAGCGAGGGGTTCATCGCGCCGATTGTTCCTGGCTGGCTTTGCCGCTGGCGGTGGCGTTTGGTTTAGTTAGCGGCCGGCCGGCGGATGGGCAAATTTTTAGCGGACAAACCGGCGCCCCGATACCAGGTACCGAAAATATAAAGTTGGGTCCCGGCGTGGACCTAAGCAACTGGGACACGCCAGGTCACGTGCTTGAATATGCGGAGCTGGCATCCATCAATCTTACCGGCGCGACGTTCGCCAACTCCGATGTACAATATGCCAGCTTCTTCAGTTCCAATTTGACGAGCGTGAATTTTTCCGGGGCTCTAATTCAAAACACGGCTTTCGACGGCAGCCTCTCGTACAGCCAGCTAATAAGCACGGCCAGCTATGCAGACGGAGATCTGACCGGCACAATACTATTTGATCTCAATTTGTCAGGGGGCAATTTCAACAATTTCGAATTAGCGGATTCAAGCTTTAGTTTTACGAATGTGACTGGCGGCAATTTCTCCAACTCCAACCTCGCGAACGCCGATTTAAGTAGCGCCACTTTGACAAACGGCACGTTCGCCAATGCCAATCTTTCGGCCGCCAACGTATCTTATGCGATTTTGGCCAACGCGGCGCTTACCGGCAGTACCCTAACCGCGGTCAATTTGAGCAACGCAAACCTGACGAATGCAAGCATCACAGGTGCCAACCTGACAAATGCGAATCTTGCCTCTTCCAATCTGACGGGGGCATTTTTGACAAATGCCAATTTGGCAAATGCTAACTTATCATCCGCGAATGTAACCGGGTGCGATTTTACGGGCACAAATATCGTTGGTGCCTCGTTTGCCGCAGCGACGGGCCTCACAACGAGCCAAGTCTACAGTACAGCCAGCTATGCCAGCGGCAACTTGTCGGGCGTCAACCTCGCTAGCGCGAGTTTAATCGGAGGCAATTTCGCCAACCAAAGCCTCGCCGGCGCCAATTTATCCTCGGCAATCCTGACCGATGGAGTGTTTTCCAACGCCAATCTCGCCGCCGCCAATCTATCCTCAGCAAATCTGACCGGTGCAGAGCTCGCCAACGCCAATTTGTCCGGGGCGAATCTCTCGTCGGCAAATCTGACGGCCGCCGATTTCACCGGCACGAACATTGCCGGCGCCTCCTTCGCGGGCGCAACTGGCCTTGGCGCGGCACAACTTTACCCTACCGCGACCTATATCAACAACGGCCTCGCCGGCATTAATTTCAGCGGCGTGAACCTGTCCGGAGGCAATTTTTCCAACCGAAACTTAACCAGCGTCAACTTCACCGGCGCGACGCTCGACGGCGCGAACCTCACGAACGCAAACCTCACCGGCGCGACGGTGCAGGCCGCGAACCTCGCGGGAGCGATTGGCTTCACTGCCAATCAGCTTTACAGCACGGCAAGCTATTTGGCCGGGAGCCTGACCGGGGTCAATTTCAGCGGCGACGACATGAATGGCTGGAATTTCGCCAATGAAAACCTCAGCGAAACGAATCTCACGGATTCAACATTGACTAACGCAAATCTCACGAATTGCAATCTTTCGAACCCGATCCTTAGCGGGGCGGATCTTAC
>JBEKYH010000167.1:0-9512 GCA_049511115.1 Tepidisphaeraceae bacterium
CGAGGAGTTGAAAACTTACGGAGGTCCAAACAATTTAGAGGGGCTTCTAAAGCACATGATGCAGCAACAGCCAAAGGAAAAGGTGACTCGCTGGCCTAGGTAGTATCGTAGGGTCCGCACCGCGGACCGCATTTCCCGCTGCACCACAAAAGCGGTCCGCAGTGCGGAAGCTACAGAATTCAAAACTTGTCGCCTCGATCGGCCCCTGATAATTTAATCGACGCATGGCTGCACCGAAAAAGGAACTGATCTCCATCGCTCTCCTCTTGCGGAAAGCCAGATCGCTGGACTTGCAGCAGGCACAGCGGGCCTGCGATGACGCGTTCCGTGGTGCCCCCGCGCCGCCTAAGGTCATTCAGATGAAGAACCATCCCGGCTTTGGGGTGATATTGGGGCCGATGCGGTTCGCAATCCTGAATGTGGACAAGCCGTACTTTTCCGACGTTGCGGCCGCAGCGGATCATGAAAGCAATTTCCCGGCTCGCATGGCGATACAGGAGCATACCGCCTGGCTCTCAGTTGATCTGGTCGGAGAGCCGCCGCCCGTCGAGCGCGAAAAGATTTACGGAATCATCGGAACGCTGATCGCGGAGTTTCTAGGAGATGATGTTTTGGGTTTGATTCGATTGCCTAACGGGCCGGTGGTTGGATATGACTTTTCCTTCATACCGATGCTGCGCAATCGCAACGCGGCACAGGTCTTTCGGCGCGGCGCTCCCGATCGAATCATCAAGGCCCGAGACAAAAGCGAAGAACTGGCCGCGGCCGCGGCCGAAGCTCGCAGGCGTTGGCCGGAGTTTGTCGCCGCCTATGAAAGCCGCAGGCCACAGCAAGGGTTTGCGATCAAAAAGGCATTCAACGGCCCCGAGGGAACGGAACATATGTGGGTCACGGTCGAATGCATCGCAGGATCAACCATCCGGGGATGGCTCAGCAACGATCCGGGCATCATCAAATCACTGAAATCCGGCGACACCGTCGAATTGTCCGCCGCGGAAATCGAAGATTGGATTTACACCAATGGCAAGGACAACGTCGGCGGATTTCAGGTGAAGGTTCTCAAAGGCGAGCCGGGCGAATGAACTATAAGTTGCGGCTAACGCAACCCAACCGCCAGTCGCAGCATAGTGGCTAATGCGTTTTTCGTTGACGGACCGATTTTCCCCAGTCGCCGTGAAATCACTCCGCTCGATAACGTGACGAGCTTATCAAGTCGGATGAGCGAATCGGCCTTGAGCCCGGTGGATTGGAACTCCGCGCCGGATTGCAGGAGCTCAATCTCTGCGCCGCGCGGTGAACGATTGGTCAGGACGCTTGTGATGAAGGCGAGGATAAGTTCAGAGCCTTGCGGATCGGCCGATACAATCAGAGCGGGACGCACTTTCTTGCCTGTTAGGTCGGCAAACGGAAAGGGGACAAGGACAACGTCGCCGCGATGGAACTGCGACGTCGGCGGCATCCCTATACCGCCTCGCCATCTGATTCGGCATAGATGTCTTCGCGAGGATCGCTCAGGAAGTCAAATGCCTTGTTCTTGCTCGCCAATTCTGCGAGGGCGTCGGCCGACAGGTCGTCGCTGTCGAGCAACGCGACGGTGAGCGGGGTGTTCTCAGGCAAGCCGATTGGCTCAAGGGGCTTGAGATTACCGTGTTGGACGATGGCGCGGATGGTTCTCATTAAGTTGCCCTCTGCCACATCTTACTCCCGCCAAGTGGCCCAATCCATCCCCCGGCATTTCGCGCTGATCCATCGCGCGCGTTTGACCAACAGAAGGGTAAGATGCTATCTTACCTGCCATGAAAACACGCGTTTCCAGCAAGGGCCAGATCGTTTTGCCCGCGGAGTTGCGGCTACAGGACGACGTCAAGCCCGGCCAGCAGTTTGAGGTCGAGCGAATCGACCGCGGCGAGTATCGGCTGGTCAGACAACAAGTCCCTGCCAATGAAGGGCTGGTCGATTGGCTTTTGGCCTGCCCGGCAAAGGGCTACTTCGTGCCCATTGCCTCTGAATCGACAGATACCCTGTGACCTATCTTGTCGATGCCAATGTCTTGAGCGAAGCGACGAAACCGCAACCCGCGGTTCGCGTCGTCGAGTGGCTTCGCGCCAATGAACGCGAAATTGCTCTGGACCCCATCGTTCTGGGTGAGATACGCTTTGGCATATATCTCTTGTCGCCGGGTGCGCGGCGGCGGCAATTGGAGCATTGGTTCGCTAAGGGCGTTGAAAAAGTCCAATGTCTCCCTTGGCAAACGCCGACCGCTTTGCGATGGGCCAAACTTCTGGCGGACCTTCGCGCCGCCGGGCAGTCGATGCCGATCAAAGACAGCTTGATAGCAGCAACGGCCCTGGTTCATGGTTTGATTGTCGCGACGCGGCACAAAACCGACTTCGTGAAGGCGGGTGTGAGAATAATCGATCCCTTCATGGCACCTTAGACTGGCGTCGATCCCGTGTCGTTTTCATCTTACCGGGCAACAAGGCCGGTTCGCGGAAGTAAAAACCCCTGTAGCGTCCTCCGATCGCCACTGCGGCCCGGAGAGCCTAAATCAGTCTCCAACTTCAAAGGCGGCCATGCGCATCTCCAATCGCAGTGCAGATTTTGCCAAAATGCTGATGGGATTTCTCCTTCTGGCCCTCGTGCCGCGCCACGTCCACGCGGCCGCCGCGCCGGTGACGCTCGATTGGCTCGACAAATCCCCTCCCCCGGCAACCGTCGGCGTAAGCTGGGGCGTCCCCTGGCCGCAGGGGCAGGTCGCGAAGGATCAGGCGTTCGCATTGACAGGTTCGGACGGCAAGGCGCTGCCGCTGCAATCCTGGACCTTGGCTTATTGGCCGGATGGTTCGATCAAGTGGACCGGCTTTGCGACCGTCGGTGGGCCGGATGTGGCCGGGCCATTGACGGTGGGGCCGGCGACTGGAGCGGGAGCGGCTGCGGACGCGCCGGTGGTGAAGGTCACGCAGGCCGGCGACGGATATGTAGTCGATACCGGCAAGTTAGTCTGCAACATCCCCAGCAGCGGAGGAGAGAATTTTATCCAGTCGATGGTCGTGGATGGTAAGGAAGTCGCCCGCAACGGGCATCTGGAATGCATCCTCCAGAACGGGCCGGATACCGACGATGGACTGAATCTGCCGCCGCGCGAGCGCTACCTCAGCCTTGTCCAGAAAGTAACCGTCGAGCAGAGCGGCCCGGTTCGCGCGGTCTTTAAGTTTGAAGGCATGCACAAAGCCGAAGCCGGCGATCGCCAGTGGCTGCCGTTTGTCGTTCGGCTTTATTTCTACGCGGGCCAGCAAGAGGTCAAGGTCGTGCACACCATCGTCTACGACGGCGATCAAGACAAGGATTTCATCCGCGGCCTGGGGCTGGTGTTTGATATTCCAATGCGCGAGCAATGGCAAAATCGCCACATCCGCTTTGCCAACAGCAACGGCGGTGTCTGGGCCGAACCGCTGCAACTCGCCATCGCCACCGGCCGCGGCCGCGGCGGGCGAGGCGTCGGCGAGGGCGGCCAGGTTGACGGCGCGCGGCTGCCAAATACGCCCCAGCCGGGCGACGCCGCCGCGTGGGATTCGTTTAAGCTCGTGCAGCCCAATTCCGACGGCTTCACCATCACCAAGCGGACCAATCCCAAGAGCTCATGGGTCGCCGTCGCCGAAGGCCAGCGCGCGGCGGGGCTGGTCTTCATCGGCGATGTCAGCGGCGGCCTTGGCGTCGGCGTGAAAGACTTCTGGCAAAAGTTCCCCGCCTCCCTGGAAGTAACCAACGCCCTGACCGACACGGCGCAGCTTCACGTTTGGCTCTGGTCCCCCGATGCCCCGGGAATGGACATGCGGCATTACGACACGCACGGCCACGGCAACGTCAACACCGGCGGAAGCTACGAGGATTACGAGCCGGAATTCGCCACGCCCCTCGGCGTCGGCCGCACCAGCGAACTGATGCTCTTCCCCAGCGGAAGCACGCCGACGCGCGACGCAACCGCGAAGCTCGCGGCCGTGAACTCGGCCCCGCCGCTGCTGACGACGACGCCGGATTATCTGCATTCCACCGGCGTGTTTGGATTGTGGAGCGTGCAGGATCGATCCACGCCGTTTAAGAAGGAAATCGAGGATCGTCTCGACGCGGCGATTTCCTTTTACGAGAAGCAGATCGACGAGCATCATTTCTACGGCTTCTGGAATTTCGGCGACGTTCGCCACACTTATGACCCGGTTCGACACGAGTGGCGTTACGACGTGGGCGGATATGCCTGGGATAACAGCGAACTCGGCAGCGTCTTGTGGGTCTGGTACAGCTACATCCGCACGGGGCGGGCCGATATTTTCCGCCTGGCCGAGGCGATGATCCGCGAGACGAGTGAAGTCGATACGTATCACCTTGGGCCATACATGGGCCTGGGCTCGCGGCATAATGTGAGCCACTGGGGCGACAGCGCCAAGGAGGCGCGCATCAGCCAGGCGGCCCACGCGCGATTCTATTATTACCTGACCACCGACGAGCGCCTCGGCGACATTCTCGATGTCGAGGCGAATGTCGATGAAGTGGCGTCAAAGCTCGACCCGATGCGCAAGGCCCAGCCGATCACCGACGCCGAGAAGAAATATCCCGGCCGCATCCGCGTCGGCCCGGATTGGCTCGCCTTTGCCGGCAACTGGATGACGGCGTGGGAGCGCAGCGGCGACACCAAGTGGCGCGACAAGATCATGGCCGGCGTCGATTCGATGTATGCCATGCCGTACTGGATGCGCACCGGCCGCAATCTGGTGATGGGTTACGATTTCAAAACCGGCAAGCTTTATCAGTTGGGCGACACGCCCGGCACATACAACCTGCCGACAATTCAGGGCGGGGCCGAAGTCGCGTTTGAATTGAACGAACTGCTGGATAGCCCTGAGTTTTCCAAGATGTGGCTGCAATATTGCCGCCTGGGATCGGCCGGCGCTGATGTGCTGATTCGCGATAAGACCACCGGCACGGAAGGGGCCGATGCATCATTGATCGGCGAGCAGGGCGGTTCGAATAGCCAGGGCACACCGCGCTTGGCGGCGTATGCGTATTTTAAGACCAGGGATGCCGCGTTCGCACAGCGGGCAATTCGCTCGCTGGCGGGGCATGATCATGATTACGATACGCAAAAGATTGATGGATCACAGGCGCTCAATCCCCTGGATGAGGCGGCGGATGTGAGCACGAACACCACGGCCCAGACGTCGCTGCAGACGATTGAGATTCTGGAACTATGCAAGGATCAGCTTCCGCATGATCCGCTTCCCGCGCCGGCGGGTGGACGCGGAGGGCGGGGCCGTGGCGGGTTTGGTGCGTTTGGCCCAGGGGGTGGAGCCGGCGCGGCTGGGGCCAATGGTGGCGGCGGCGCAGCGCGCGGCGGTGATGCCGGCGGCGCTCCGGCCGGCGGCGGCGGTGGGCAGTAGACCTAGCCCCCGCACGATCGCGTTCGTGTAGGGTCCGCACTGCGGACCGCATTTGCGGCATGATGCAGAAAGTCCCGCGGTGCGCGCGGTGCGGACCCTGCATTTTGCTTGCTGCGCCCAGCGGATAAAATGTGAAGCGGCCGCGCTTACGGCGCTGGCTCGCCTATGGATACACCAGTTAAGGAACGTCACTCGGTCAAGCTCTACACCGATGGCGCCTGCATCGGCAACCCCGGTCCGGGCGGCTGGGGGTTCATTCTCAAGCATCCCAAAACGGGCCGCGTGAAGGAAGAGAGCGGCGGAGAGCATGGGACCACCAACAACCGGATGGAAATCACAGCGGTGATTCGCGGGTTGGAGGCGCTCAAGCGGCCGTGCGATGTCGAGCTGTTCAGCGACAGCCAATACGTTTTGAACGCGATCACCGATTGGATGTCGAAATGGAAGCGGTTTGGCTGGCAGCGCAGCGCGCGGTCGAAGGCGCCGGTGAGGAACGTCGATCTTTGGATGCGGCTTGATGAATTGCTTCAGCCCCATGCGATACAGACCAAGTGGGTGCGCGGCCACAACGGGCATCGGGAAAATGAACGCTGCGATGAGCTCGCATCGGCCGCGGCGGCGAAGATCGCCAAGACGCCGAGGCCGCCTCGGGCGGTTGCAGCGCCCCGATTGAATCGGGCTGGCCGCGGATTATTCGGCGCGCCAGCGCCGGCGGAAGACGGCAAAGGGACATCACTTGGCGATTGAGCACGCGATATTGGGGTTTTCGGGATTCACATCAATCCGGCGATCCTTCGGCGAGACAACCATGTCCATGTCTTCCATGGCGATAGCGCCGAGGAGGACCTGGTCGCCCACAACGAGGGTCCCGCCCAAGCCGACTCGATTCTTAAAGCGAATCTCGATAGGACCAACGTATGGCACGATGTGGCGGGTGCCATCGGCGATAGTCACTTCCTTTTGATCGTGCTGCTCAAGACCGAGTTGAATGGCGATATGCTGCGGGACGCGCGTGTGCATCGCCGCCGTGTCTGCGATTGCTTCGACCACGATGGCCGGCTGTTCGGAAAGGAGCGGATTCTTGAGCGTGATCTTTGTTGTAGTGAGTCCCATCAGTTCGAGTATAGCGAATCCAGAATTCCGCGCACACGAAGCTCCGCTTCGCCGGCGCCGACTAATCCCCTGGTGCCGGGGCAATGACCGATAAAGGTTTCAGTCTCCATGCTATCAGCACATTTGGCCGCCGGTCGATGCGATTCAGAATGTCGAGTTTCAAAGCGACGCTCGTCCGCTGCGACATAAACCGCGCACGTCCGCCCCTCATAATTCCTGAAGTTTTTGCGGTCGATCACCGATTGGCATTACACGGTCGATGCATAGCGTCCGGCCGGGCTGCGTCTGTCTAATGAATTGCTGCAAGCCAAAAAGTCAGGAAGCGCGATGTCTGCAATCAGCGGGTACGACCCCAACAGTTATTACCAATATCTCCAGGCTCTGAACCACAGCCAGTTGGCGGCGCAGAACGCTGCGGGGGCAAGAGCAGCGGCGGCGCAGAGTGGTGGCGAAGATGCTGCCGGCTCGGCGCAGGGCTCCTACGGCTCCCCGCGCGGCGGCTATGGCGGCGGGCCGCTGTTTCAGCAGCTTGCAACGGTCGTTACATCGGCGCTGCAAACGGCAAAATCGAGCGGATCGGGGGCCGATCCGAACCAGGTGATCCAGTCGGCGATCGCACAGGTCATTAAGAATCAGCCCAACCCACCGCCGGGGAATCCGGGACAGGCTCCTCCTCCTGACAATGACCCCGATGGGGACGGCGACACAGACACGCCCGGAGTGGCCGACAGCGATGGCTCAAGCGCACAGGCGGCCTTTACCCAATTGCTCCAGTCCAACGGCGTTAATGCCCAGCAGTTCCAGGCCGATTTTCTCGCCGCGGTGCAGTCGGCGCAGAGTGGGGACGCAGGTGACGCAACTGATCCGAGCGGCGCCCTTTCGAGTTTTCCGCCGGGCTCGCTGGTGGATACGTATGGGTGAGCCTGACTATCGAAGCACCGACGGGGCCAAGCCCCCCTTGATCTTCAAATCAACTCGCCCTCCGTCGCACGGCTTTGACATGCCGTGTCATCATCCATATCATTGAGCAGCGTGGCCACAGTGGTGCTGATCGGCGACGCGGCGGACCAACTCGAGCGCCTGCCAATCCATCTTAACGCACAAGCCCAGGCCATCATTGAGCGGTTGGCCAAGTGGCCGCAGGTAAGCGGAGCCAAGCCATTGAAGGGAAACCTGAAGGGCCACTTCCGCATTCGCATGGGAGACCACCGCGTGCAATTTATGGTTGTGGGTGACGTCGTGCGAATTGAGAAGATTGCCAAACGCGACAAGTTCTACGATTGAATTTCGTGCGCCGCACAGGTTCGCTCGCGAAATTCGCATTGGGAGTTAAGCCATGCCAATCGGACATCTGCTAATCGACGGCCGGCGCTTCATGGTAATCGACGAGTCGGAGTACAGCCGCCTGGTTTCGGAGTCCGCCGGTGCGTCCGTCGTGCATGAGAGCAACCTGCCGCAGCTCCCAAAACCCGGCGCGGACGGGTCAATGCCGGCGATGGAATTCGCCCGCGTTTCGTTGGCTCGCAAACTTATCATCGAGCGCTCATCACGCGGATGGACGCAGGCCGAATTGGCCCGCCGCGCCGGGATTCCCGTTGAAACGGTTAACCGCCTGGAAAACGCCAGGAACACTGCCAAAATCGCCACCGCGAAAAAAATTCAGGCGGCGTTCGATTCGCAGCCGGTGAGTGGAAGGAATCGCACCGTAAGGATGAGCAGGAAACGGGCGGGCTGACTTGCAATTACTGCATGATCTTCACAATCCCCGCCAGTGTCGCCGCGGCGAGGGCCATGAAGGCGATGATCGTGACAAACAGGATCGCCGCCTCGCGCGGGATGCGGCTCACCGACCCGCATTTGACGGCCTTGTAAACCACCGCCACTGCGGCGCACAGCGGAATCAGCAGCACCGCCCAGAGCCAGTCGGGCGACCAGATCGGCAGCGGATCAACGAATGGCGTGAATGCGATGTCGGCGAGGATCACGCCTTGTCTCCGTGGTCGGCCGATGGCGCGGCCAGCGCTGCCTGGTAGGTGGCGTCGATCAATGCGAGCAGATTCAGCATTCCCGCGACGGCGGTATACAGCGTGCCGATTTCAAAGCTGCGGCTATGCGAGACTTTGAGGGGATCGAGCGTGTGAGCCCAGGCCGCCGCGCCGATGCTGATCGGCCCGGCCAGGACCTGGCCGATGAACCACGGCTTTTCGAGAATCTCCGAGAGGCTGAATTGCGTGGGCGCATCGACCACGCGCACGCCGCCGATGAGGACGCCAAATACGAAGACCGCGATGACGACCAGCAGGATGATGATGGCCCGGGCCCGTTGGCCGAGCAGCCAGTAACCCGCGCCGGGGACGAGCCAGGCGCACAGTGCCGCCAACGGAGGAGGCGGCGGAATCACGCGGTCGGAGGCATCCATAGGCTTTTGCCGCTCATGCGCCGGACGTGTCGATCTGAACATTGCTGTAATCATCAAGGTTCAAGGTGATGATTTCGCCGTCGCTCTTGCGGAGGGTGAGGCGGTCGAGCCAAAGCTTGTCGTTCTTGCTGTGGGCAAACCAACTGCCGGTCTCTTCCTGGTTGAAATGAACCACCGTGCCGGCCACTTCGCTGGTCCAGGTATAATTCCGCGCCGCGATCTGCTGGATCACCTTGACCTTCGCCCCCGGAAGCAATTTTTGCCGAATCCCGTCATCCATAGGTGCAAAGAAGTTACGGGGAGGCGGGAAGAAAGGCAAATGCGACGGGGTTTAGCTGACCGCTCTAAGCCGCCACCTAATCAATCGCCAACCCATACGGCCCGCCCCAGGGGTTGTCCCCGGTGTCGATCGAGTCGATCTGGCCTATGTACACGCCGCTGCTGCTGAACTCCTCCAGGCGGTAATTGGCATTGTCCGCCACCCAGATATCGCCGTTGGCGTCAATGGCAATCCCCAGGGCCAGGTCGAATTGGCCGTCGCCGCTTCC
>JBEKYH010000168.1:0-9485 GCA_049511115.1 Tepidisphaeraceae bacterium
ATATCTTTCATGAACTCATCTGCGAATTGCTGGGCCGACGCGTCTCCCTTGTTGAACATGCCGCTACGGATCAATTGATTGCCCTCGACCGGATTGAGACGCTTTTTCACGAGAAATTAAAGCACGAGCAGTCGCACGCGCAGATGAATGCAATCTTGGTGTTCTATGGTGAGCGTCCACTCACCATGGACTTCTTCAATCGATACCTTGGCATCGACGCTTTCCGCTCAAATCTTGCCTTCCTGGAGAAAATCCGCCGCTTCCAGTCGGAAGCTATGCGGTTATACGGTAATTTTAGACGCGCGTTCACTTGCATGTCACGCGCTGCAGATCTGAAAGCCCAACTTGCCCCAATAGAGCGGCGGACCCTCGAGCGCTTTGAGGACCGCGTCCCGTTCACATCAATCAAACCCATCTCACCAGACCGACTCGCCGACCTCGGATATATCGCCGCTCAGCGGATAACTACGCAGAACCGTGAGCGCCATGAACTGAGCGCAACTTTGAAGGATCTGGCCAACAAGATGGAAAAGGACGGCATAGATTTTCTGAGTTCAGTTCCCGACAGGCAGTTGAGCCGAATTAGAACGCTACTTCGTAAATTCGATTCGGCGGTGCAGCTCGAGAGTGGCTTATTTGCCGACGTGGACTCCGGGACTCTACGGAAGGAAGCTGATCGAATTACGCCCGCGGTGACGGACCTGACACGTATCAGCGCGACGCAAAACGAGGGCCTTCATAATCTTGGGGTCTATCTCTCTGAGCCGGTCATGGACGTCTATGTGGCTTCCTCGATGCGGGAGGATGCGGACTTCCAGTCCGTCAACTCATTTGTTGAGCAGCTTTTCGGTCACCCAATCGTCAAGCCCCTTAACCTCCGGTATTTCAATCCAACCCAATCTTGGATTGAGGACCGGGTTTCCAAAGGGCTTGTCGAGGCGCTCATGCTGCGACGCGCGGCCCTAACCGTATATATGGCCCAAAAAGGTGACACGTTCGGAAAGGACAGCGAGGCATCGGTTGCGCTTGGCCAGGGCAAGACGGTAATCGTTTACGTTCCACGGTTATTCGATGCGGAGACCGGAATTAACAGCGAGAACCTTTTCAGACTCGAGCCGCGGAAACTTGACGAAAGGCTAGCCACGCTGGGCTACGTAGTTGACGAGGAAATAGACGTTCGAGAGAAGGCGCGCGTCGCATCAAAACTCGAACTTCAGCGGCTAACGGACGACCAATTCAAGCGCATCGTATTCTTGCATTGGGCCGATTTCGATTTGAACGCAGAGTGCCGTGCAATCGATAATTTGAACCTGAGAAAAAGTGTACTCGCGGCCCTATCCCTAATCACTGCTGCGAGGGATGCGGATGCAACGGCAGCCATACAGCTGGAGAGCGCTGCCAGAGCTGAATTGACGGACAAGATGGTTGTTGTCGCCGAGCGGTTCGAATCCCGCGCGAAATTGTTTCGAGATACGCATCCTCTCTCACTTCAGGTGATTGTTCGGTCGGGTGTGCTGAACGGAATCTTAGTGACTCGATCTGTTGCTGATTGCGCACGCTTGTTACACGGCGTGCTCGCAAATTCCCTCGAATTTGAGGTAGAGGTCGACGACAGCAATTATCGGCTAGCAGAAAAGGTCACGCGCAGCACAATACGCGTCGTATCACGGCATCGCCTTCTAACCTACGCCTTCTGGAGCCAATACTTCGACTCCGACAACTTCTCGTTGTCTCACCAGGAGCTACCCGCGGCTACTCTATAGGCTGCTTTGGCGGATTTTAGCTATTGGCCAAGAAAAGGGGACACTCCGGGCGGGCATCGCCCGCCATCACCGAAGTTGGCCCCCATCGCCGGCCCCCGCTCGGCCGCCCGCCCCGTTCCTCCCCCATTCCTCAAACCCCCTTTTCACCCCCGCCAAGGCACTTTCACCCATGTTACAAGTTTTTCTCCATATGTCCGCGTCACATTCCGCCTCCCGGCGATAACCCCCATCCCACAATCCCCTTACGGCTGAAATTATGTTAGCATGTACTTTATTTAACCCCAAAACCACTGTAACATCTGTAACATCCCCCTGCGCCGAGAAAGCGGAGCAGAAGTGCAACGGTGGTGAGCCAGAATAATCTTGCTCCACACTTCTGGCTTTTGTATTCTTCGCAACGGCATTGTGCGCAACTGGTCCGACGGCACTCGTCGGCGTGGGGTCTCGTGGGAAATATTGCGTCAGGGTGACGTGCGCGGCGCGTCTCGGCGCGCACGCGATTCGAGTAACACGGAAGTTCATCATTGGAGTACTGACAGGCAGGTCTACGGGTGCGCTTCGGAGCGCCGGAATGGGAGGCAATATGTATCGTTTTCGCATTGTAGTGGCGACACTGATTATCTTGGGAGCGGTTGCGAGCCGCGCCCCGGCAGAGGTTTTCTTTTTCTTTCCGGCTTTGGACTCTAACGGGGATTTGATCAATCCACTTAACCGCAATGTCATCACCCCCGCGGTCACTGAAGTCGGCATCGGGTTTATGGGGGTCAACAACCAGCCGAACACGCCCTTCTTTCCAAACACCGGCCCGGACTCGACGTCGCTGGACATTGTCAACGGCGGGATCATTCCTTCGACAGTCGGTCTCGTCGTCGTGGCCAACGCCAGCAGCGTCAATGTGAACGGTGGCGGTGAGATTGATACGGAGACGGCGGTGTACGACACCAGTTCCGTCACCGTCAACGGCGGCGCGACGGGCGAAGTGGAATTGAACGACAGCAGCACTTTCGGCATCACGACGGGCACGGTGGAAAGCGTTGTAAGCACCAATATGAGCCAGGCCAGCGTGAGCGGCGGCACGGTCAGCGGCGCGCTTATGGCCGCGGATCAAGCCAGCATCACGATAACCGGCGGGACGTGCGGTTCGCTTCTGGCGTCCGATGGCGGAACGATCAACGCCACTGGCGGGGGTTTTGGCGCGGGAGCGGTCCTCGCCGTGCTGGGCACAGGCGAGTCGGGCGCCCCCAGCCAGGTCACTGTTTCCAATGGCGGCACCGTCGCGTCCGTGACGGCACAGGACAGCGGGATGATCACCATGAACACCGGCGCCATCACCGGCGACGTGTCGGAAAGTCTGATTAACAGCACCAACATCAGCGGCGGCACGATCAGCCTGACGAACGTGATGGTCGGCGGTTCGGTCTCGGATTCAAGCGGCATCATCAGCCTCACCGGCACAACCGTGGCGGGCGCGGCGACGGTCTCAGGCTCGGGGGCCACCATGAGCCTGGACAGCGGCTCAACCGTGGGCGGCCAGGTCACCGTTTCAAATGGCGCGCAGCTCACTACATCAGGTCAAATTAACGGCGTGTTTGGCGTGAGCGTCCAGGACGCCTCGATGGTCATGAACGGCGGTTCTGTGCCGCACGGCATCACGCTGACCGGCGCCAGCACCTTCACCGGCGGCGGAACCATCGGTAACTTTCTGCAGGCCCAGGACGAAACCGTGGTGAACCTGACCAGCGGCACGGTGGATTCGGCGCTGGTTAACGGCGCTTCGTTCGAGATGAGCGGCGGCACCATTTCCGGAGACGTCAACGTCTTCACCAATTTTCTCATACAGAGCGGCACCATCGGCGGGGATCTCAATGCGAAGAATAATGGGAGCGTGAATGTCTCCGGCGGCAACATTACCGGCAGCGTGCAAGCCCTCACCAGCGGTACCGCCAACATCACGGGCGGGAACATTGCCGGGGCGCTTATAGTGGAGGGCACTTCGTTTTTCTCCATGACCGGCGGCAGCGTCTCCCAAGGCGCAGCAGAGACGGGCCTCAGCCAACTGGAGATGACCGGCGGCGTCATTACCGGCAACATGCACACCACCGACACCAGTGCGCTAACGATCACCGGTGGGGTGGTAAACGGGAACATCGACTCCTTTGACACTTCCGTGATTAGCATCGAGGGGACTCAGGCCAGCGGCCCGGTGGTCGTTTCGGGAACAATCACGACCCATAGCATGTCGAATCTGCTGCTGTTCGATGCCAACATCTTTGGCGCCGTTGATGCGGACGATTCGAGTTCGGTGACCATCGACAGCGGCGTGGCGATCACTGGCGGCGTGAATGCGACGGGATTAGCCCGGGTGGTCATCACCGGCACAACCGAACAAATGACCAATCCGACGCCAGCCAATGTGATCAAGCTGATCCCCGCTGACTCACCGACGCCGCTGAACGAGGTTTTTCTTTACGACCAATCGAGCCTGCAAATCGATGGGCTGACTTTCGGCGCGGATTTGCTCGACCCGATGAACGACAATGGCATGTTCAGCGAATATGAGCTGAGCGGCACTTTCCCGGATGGATCGAGCTTTCCGGACGATTTTCTGCTTTTTGTGGAGAACGGTTCGGGGGCGAGTTTTCAATTTGTGCCGGTGCCGGTGCCGGAGCCGGCAATGGGGACGTTGCTAATGATCGGCGGGGCATGCTTTGGGATGCGCAGGAGGCGGAGGAGCCGGTGAGGTTGCGCATCAACGCGACGGCGCGGATGACGGCCGCCCGCCGCCTCCAGTGCCCCCAGTGCCCCCAGGGACATTCACCGTTTTCGCCCCCAGGGACAGCCACCGTTTATGTTGACCCCAAGAGCCAACTCGCGGGAGAAAACCGGTGGCGTCAATCGCAATGCGATACGCCATCCCCGTGAGGGAGAATTGAGACGCGTAAGCGCCCGTGGTGCTGAACTCCTCATGCGCTAGTCGTAATAAACGACGACGGCTGGGGCGAGCGGCCCTGAGTGGCCTTGGGCTGATGTCAGGAAAGCCGTTGCTCCACGCTCCGACCCCCGGTACGCTTTTAGAAAAATGCCGGCAACTTTTGTTGGCGGAGTTTCATTTGGGAAACAAACCGAAAGACTGGCTCGAGGACCTTCCTCCTGCAAGCCGCCCGAAGATGATTCCTCTCTTTCCAGAGGGGTTCATATACTTCCGGCGGTGGAAATCGCTGCGCTGGTGGCTGCTGACGATGGCTCCGATCGTCGCGAGCGCCGCCAGCGCCTTTTATCGAAGAAGCCTGATGGGTGGCAGCATGGTTTTGGTGATTGGATTCGCGTTCGGCACCGCCGGGTTTCTTACGTTGTGCATGGGGAGATCATCATCCAATTGGGGCACGTATTTTCGTTCGCGCGAGCCAGCGCGCTACTCGGCCGATATTCTCATTGTCTTCGCGGGGTACTTGGCGATGGCTGTTGCGGGATGGATTGTTTGAATGCGAATTCTGGCATGCAACATCTCGCTCGGCTTAAGCGGCATTCTGACACTGATGTGTATATTTTCATTTCGTGCAACCCTCTTTCCGGCATATAACGTAGCCGTCTACTCGGAGCACGCAACGCTAATGATTTTAACCGGGGGAATGCGGCCAACTTACAGAATTAATTATGGCCTATTAATACTCGTAACGGCGGCTCCGTCATTGGCGCGCCTTTTTGCTTACAAATGGAAGCAAATTAAGAATCGCCAGATGGCTAAGCCGGTCGGTAAACCGGACCGCCAGGGTCAAGTTCGGAATTCCGGAAATGGGTGATTGGCCGATGTTTTGACCTTCGCCACGATTTGACCGAGTGATGGCGCAGGATTGCAGAGGTGGGCGGTTGTCTGGCACAATGAGCGTATGACCGTCAAGGCGATATATCGGAACGGCACATTTCTGCCGATCGGGAAGGTGAATCTGCCCGAGGATTGTCAGGTGAATCTTGAGTTTGAGCCTGTTGAATTGACGGAGGAGCAGGCGAAGGCGGTTCAGGAAATCTACCGGATCATGAGCCTGCGGTTTAACTCTGGCGAGCACGATGTTGCCGAGCGGCATAACGAGCACCAACCATGACCCGTGTATTCCTCGACACAGTTGGACTCCTGGCGTTGTGGGACGAAGCTGACCAGTGGCATGTAGCGGCGGAGGGTGCGTGGCAAGGGATATTGGCCTCCGGCATGGTGCCTTGCACCACACCCTTTGTATTGCTTGAGTGAGGAAACGCGGCTTCGCGAAGGCCATATCGCCGCTACGTCGATGCCATCCGCCGGCAGTTCGAGCAGGCTCGTACCATCATCCAACCTACCGATGACGAGTGGCAGGCCGCTTGGCACACCTATACCAACGGGAATCCGGGCGCCGCTGGAATCGTCGATCAGATTTCGTTTGCGGTTATGCGGCGGCAGGGCGTCACGGAAGTGTTCAGCAACGACCGGCATTTCACCGTTGCGGGGTTTAATGTGCTATTTTAGTTCGTCCGTCCGTCGCCGGCGTCTTGCCAGCAGTAACATCCCACCAACCACGCCAATAAGCGAGGTCGGTTCCGGCACGGATGTCAGCGTCAGTAGGTTGCCAACCGGGTCGTAGGTCGCGCTGGTGACATCGCCAAGCGTGTCGATGGTGCTCAACTGGTTGCCGTTGGCGTCGTAGAGGTAGGTGGTGGTGAAGTCGGAACCGTTGGTGGTCGAGACGCCGATGACGTTGCCGGCCGGATCGTAGAAGGTGGTGGTGGGATCGCCCAGGGTATCGATGGTGAGGTTGGAATCGATGAGGCGATCGAGGGCATCGTAGGCGGTGGTTGTCGTGTTGCCGAGGGTCTCGGAGGATTCGAGAATCAGATTGCCTACCGAATCATAGGTGGTCTTGGAGACATCGCCGAGCGGGTCGATGGTTTCGGTCGGCTGGATCGTGCGGCTCACGGCGTCATAGGCGTAGGTCTCGACGTGACCCAGCGCGTCGGTGCTGGTGACATCGATCTGTTTGTCGACGGAGTCGTAAACGGTGCTCGTGGGTGTGCCGCCGGGAGTGGAAATGTTTTCTCCGGACTCAACCTGCCGGCTGAGTGGATCGTAGGCGTAGGTAGTGAGGTGACCCAGGGCATCGGTCGTGGTGACATCGATCTGGTTGCTGTTGGTGTCGTATGTGGTCGAGGTTGCCGTGCCGGGCGTGGTGAATGTCTCGCTGGGAATCATGACATCGGTGGCGGGGTCGTAGGCGTAGGTGGTCGTGAAGCCGAGCGGATCAACGGAGGTAAAGTCGAGCTGGTTGTTTTCGGAATCGTAGACCGTGGAGACGGCCTGCCCCGGCACCGTATAGGTCGCGCCGGGCGTCGGGCTGGAAGGATTGGCGAGATCGTAGGTATAGACGGTTGTGTTCTGGGCGAACGCGCCCCGCGCAAAGACAGAGATGGCGGCCGACGCGACTAGCGCCAAGGCTTTAATTGACAGGTATTTGACGCGCATTTCTCGCTCCTGTTGTGAGGTTTTTTGACCCAGACGCGTACAGCGCTCCCTCCGGAGAGCGATGGCCGGGATTTCACGTTTTTACCCACTGACGAATGATGCTTTACGCAGCATACCACGCCCCATAGCGGGGAACAAGATTTTTCTGGAGGCGATGCTGTTGATTTGCCTATTATCGCGAGCCAACTCTTGCGGGCATGCCCGCCGAAAAGTGAGTACGCAGCCATGAGCGATACACTCCCTATCGTTTACCTCGCCCGCCACGGCGAAACCGCCTGGAGCCTGAGCGGGCAGCATACTGGAATGACCGATCTCCCGCTGACGCCGCACGGCGAGCAAAACGCCCGGAGGCTCGGCGAGCGACTGGCGGGATTGACGTTTGCCAAGGTGTTCACCAGCCCGCTGCAGCGTGCTTCGCGCACGTGCGACCTTGCCGGTTACGGCGGACGGGCCCAGGTGGACCCTGATCTAGTCGAGTGGAACTACGGCCAATACGAGGGCCGGACCAGCGCGGAGATTCTCAAGGAGAGGCCGGACTGGCAGCTCTTTCGTGACGGCTGCCCCGGCGGCGAATCGCCGGAAACCGTCGGCGCGCGAGCCGATCGCGTGGTGCAGCGCCTGCGCGCCGTTGGGGGGAACGTATTGGCGTTTTCCAGCGGCCATTTTCTGCGCGTGCTCGCGGCCCGGTGGCTGGGAGTCAATGTCGGTTGGTCAGGGAGTCATTTCTACCTGACGACGGCAAGTCTGAGCGCGGTGGGGTATGAGCACAGCCTGAAACAGCCCGTGATCCGGCTGTGGAATGACGATCATCACGTGGTTGTTTAAGCTTAATTCTTCTTCGCCGTGGCTGCCTGTTTTTTGCGCTTTAACTCTGCGTCGATGAACGCATCGAGTTCGCCGCGATCGAGAACACTCTCCACATTTCCGGTTTCGACGTTGGTGCGGTGATCCTTCACGCGGCGGTCGTCGAGAACGTAGCTGCGGATCTGGTTGCCCCAGGCGATGGAGCCTTTGTCGCCGTAGAGTTGCTTGAGCTCTTCGTCGCGTTTGGCCTGCTCGATCTGTTCAAGACGGCCTTTTAGCAGAGCGAGGGCGAGGCGTTTGTTTTGCTGCTGGCTGCGCTCGACGGAGCAGGTGACTTGTATCCCTGTCGGCTTGTGCAGCACGCGGATCGCGGTGGCGACTTTATTCACGTTTTGGCCGCCGGGACCGCTGGCCCGGACGAAGGCGACGATCTCCATGTCGCCTTCGGGAATCTCAATCTCCCCGTCGTCGTCCTCAAAATCCGGGACCACGTCCACCGAGGCAAAGCTCGTCTGCCGCTTGCTCTGGGCGTTGAACGGGCTGGGCCGCACCAGGCGATGCACACCGGCTTCGGCGCGGAGGTAGCCGTAGGCGTATTCACCTTTGACGAGCAGCGTGACGTTTTTGATGCCGGCCTGTTCGCCCCAGGTGCGGTCGACTTCGGAGACATCCCAGCCGCGCCGCTGGAAAAAGTAGAGGTACATGCGCAGGAGCATCTCGGCCCAATCCTGCGCTTCGGTGCCGCCGGCGCCGGCGTGGATTTGCACGAAGGCGCTTTTTGGATCGTTTTTGCCGTCGAGAAGTGATTGCAATTCGACGCGCTCGGCGCGCGCTTCCAGGGCGGCCAGCGTCTTGTCGGCATCTTCAAGCGTCGCGGCATCGCCTGCTTCGGTCCCCAACTCTTGCATGGCACGCACGTCGGCGATATCGCGCAGCATCGCTTCGATGGGCTCGATCAGGGCCTTGAGCGCCTTAACTTCGGCGACTACGCCCTTGGCGGTCTCCTGGTGGTCCCAGAAGCCGGCGTCGCCCATCTTGTTTTCCAGTTCTTTTCGTCGCGCCAGTTTAGTAGGCAGGTCAAAGAGAGTCCCGGATGGCGATCATCCGGGCGCTGAGGGCTTCAATCGATTGCGGAAGGTTTTCGTGAATCATGAACAGACAGTAGGGCGGGCGAGGCATTTTTGCAAATGCGACCGACTTCAGGCCAAGCGGTAATCGAACGCGAAAGGTTCTGGGCGCGTCTTGGCCATTTTTGCAAACTCCCGATGAGAGGGGTTCACGAGATAGTTCCACTCTCCCAGGATAACCGCGCTCGGTACGGCCAGAATCGGGTATCGCCTCGCGGATGCCCAATCATCGCCGAATTGCTTAAGCGACGCCGGCGCTACTGGTTTAGACCAATCCGCCGGCAGCGCGCCAGGATCGAGGCG
>JBEKYH010000169.1:0-9440 GCA_049511115.1 Tepidisphaeraceae bacterium
CGACAGCGCGCTCACCCGGCAACTGACCACCTCCACGGCCTTGGGATGGGACTGCATCAATTCCGTCAGGATCGCCCGCGCCTTGTCGATATCGGCCTGATATCCGATGGTCACGGCAACAACGCACTGCGCGCGCTGCGACTTCACGGAAATATTGACGCTGGTCTGGCTGGCCATCACGCTGTTGGGAATCACAATCCGCCGGTCGTCATCGGTCTTCAGCGTGGTGTATCCCAGGCTCAGGCTCTCCACGACGCCCGATTCCAATCCTGAAGGCGCGCTGACTTGCAGCCGCTCCCCCAGGCAAAAGGGCCGGTAAAGGAGCAGGGCAACCCCTGAGATCAGGTTTCCCAATGTGCTCTGCGCCGCGATGCCCACGACAACCGAGACCACCCCCACGCTGGTCAGCCACACGCCGCCCAACTGGCGCAAAACCGGTATCTCGTAGACAAAGGAAAGAAGCGCCAGGACATAAATCCCCAGGCGGGCCAGTTGCGCCAGGAACTTGACCACCGTCGGGTCCGCCCGCGGCGCAGGCCCCTCCAGCGCCCGATGCACCGCCAGCCGAACCGTCCGCCCCGCCAGCCACGCGATCGCCCCAATCACCACCGCATGGCTCGCCGCCCCCGGCAGCGTGGACGGGTCGGAAAGATCGCGCAGGGCAAATGCTACCTCGCTCGCCATAGGCCGGGATTGTAACGGCAGCTCAGGAAGTTTCAGCGTCCGCGTCCGCCCATGACGCGAAGCCGTGTAGTGTGGGTGTACTCGCCCACCGTCGTTGTGACCAATGTCGTTCGACGGGATCGTAAACTCGCCCGCGGCTAAAACAATCGGTGGGCGTATAGGCCCACCCTACGAAACTTGCCGGGCCAGTCTGCGAACGCCGCCGCTCGAACTTGCGATGCATTGCATGAGTGGCGCATGGAAATCGTTGGATGAAGGCTCATAATGTGCCCAAGCAATGCCCACCTCACCCTTCAGCGATCACGCCGTCTCCCTTCCCGCGCCGCTGCTGCGCCCTTTTATCGCGAATTACGCCGGCTACTTCGCCGATGGCGTTGCGCCGGGAATGCATGCCGGCCTGCCGTCGCGCCATGCTCACATCTTCATAAGCCTTGACCAGCCCATTGAAATAGTTCGCATGCCTCGCCCCTCGGCTCGCGCGGGGGCATTCGCGTCTTTCGTTACCGGTCTTCAGGACGCGCCCGCCCTCGTTCGCAATGCGAGCACCTTGCACCACCTGCACGTATTGCTCACGCCATTTGGCGTGCGCGCCCTCCTGGGCGCTTCGCCGGCTGACCTCGCCTCTTGCGTATTCGATCTTTCCGATTTCTGGGGAGGATCCGCCGGCGGTCTCATTGACCGCCTCATATCCGCCGACACATGGCCCAATCGTTTTGCTATTCTCGACGAAGTTTTCGGCCGGGCTCTTCGTCCCTTCGCCGCGCCAAACGAGATTCTCTGGGCCTGGTCGCGGCTTGGACAAGCCCGCGGATCGGTTTCCATTCAGGACCTCGCCGACGACATCGGCTGGAGCCGTCGCCATTTCAGCGAGCGCTTCCGCCGCGAAATCGGCATCACTCCCAAAACCGCGGCCCGCATCTTTCGATTCGAGCATTCCTGCTCGCTCATCAAGAAGAACCGGCCAAGCCTCGCCCAGGTCGCTTTCGATTGCGGCTATCACGATCAGGCTCACATGACCCGCGAATGGAATTCGCTCGCCGGCTGCACACCAAAAAGCTGGATCGCCGGCCAGCTCCCATTTGTACAAGACTACGAGTTGGCCGGATGTAATGATGTTCCCTGAAGGAGCGCATCATGAAACTAACCCCCCATCTTTCTTTCAACGGCCAGTGCCGGGAAGCACTCGATTTTTACCAGCATTGCTTCGGCGCAAAAATCGACTTTATGCTGACCTTTGGCGATTCCCCCGCGTCCGACAAAGTGCCGCCGGAATGGCGCGAAAAGATTGTCCACGCCACGCTCGCCATCGGTGAAAGCACTCTAAACGCCGACGACGCTCCACCGGGGCGATATCAGCCGCCAAAGGGATTCCAACTGACCATCGACGTCCAGGACATTGCCGAAGCCGAGCGGATTTTCCGCGAGCTTTCAGAACGCGGCACGGTGCTGATGCCGTTTCAGAAAACCTTCTGGTCCCCCGGTTTCGGCGTGGTGACGGATCGTTTTGGCATAATCTGGGAAATAAACACACAGCAAGCGCCGTAGTGAAAGCCGCCCTGCATGGCAGACGCCTGTCGCCCCGAATTTCACCTTGCAATCCCCGGCCGCGTCATCGTAAACACCACCAACATCGGCCATCCGACATACTTTGCGGCTCTTGGATACCTTGCTGCAAAGTCCGCGTCCGGGGCCAACTCCTCGATGTTCGCCAGGTGCAATCCCGCAGTCACCGCCGCCATGACCAATGCCCCAAGCGTGTGCGCGATGCTGCCCGGCTGAACCAGCTCGCCGGAAACCGGGTCGGTGAATCGAGCCTGCGAGCCTCTCAGGAACATGGCTGGGTGCATGGCCGACACCACTGCCCTGCCGCCCGGCTTTAGAACGCGGGCAACCTCCCCGAAGAAGCTTCTCACGTCCCGCAGATGTTCCAGAACCAGTCCGCTTACCACGACATCGAAGGAGCCGTCGCTAATCGGCAGCGGCAGGTGCAGGTCATGCACGATGAAACGGACCGATTCCATCCCCGGCTTTTTGCGCGCCTCCGCCAACATGCCCTGCGAGAAGTCCACTGCCGTTACGGATGCGCCGGCCTCCGCCAGCCAGATGGTATGCCGCCCCGTGCCGCAACCCAGGTCAAGCACCGACAGTCCTCCGACGCCCCCAACCGCCGCCCGCACGACCGCGGCCTCCAGTGCCTGAAGCGGGTTGGCATCGTGGTCGTAAACCGCTGCCCATCGGTCATAGCCGCCACGTACCGATGCAACTGAGTCTGCCACGCTGAACCTCCAATCCAGATAACCAGCCCACGCCGCCTCAGACGAGTATCCAAAGGCGAGGACGTAGATTCAAACTGCGGGTCGCATTCACCTCGCCTGCTTGCCGGGCAATTCTGATGTCCTTCTTGAATCTTCTCCTCCCTCGCGTAAAGTACCTTCAGCGTTCAGGCCGCATCCGGTCCGCGGAAAGGGTAGAAGCCCACCTGCCGTCGGAAAATTTTGCGAACCTTCTTTCAGCCCGACCTGCGGACAACGGGCGACTTAACGAAAGGAGGTCGCCATGTCGACCCAGCTTCCCCCACAGCTTCCACCCCGTCCCAACCTGCGCCATCTCAAGGATCAGGCCCGCGATTTGCATAAGTCCGGCCAGGCAAAATCCCTCGCCGACGCCCAGTTCCAGATCGCCCGCCACTACGGCTTTCCAAGCTGGCCCGAGCTCAAGGCTCATGTTGATTCACTCGCCGAATCCCTCGAAGAGATCGACCAGCTCCGCGAGGCCATCGACACCAACAATCTCGACCGCGTTAAGACAATGATGACGCGCAATCCCACATTGCACACCGCGCCCATCGGCCCTCATCGCGGCCAAAAGGCCCTCACCTGGGCCGCCGAATGTCGAACTCCCAATGAGGCGCCCAGCCCCGCTCGCCTTGCCATCGCCAAATGGATGATCGAAAACGGCTCCGACGTTCATCAAGATGGCGACGCCCCGCTCGCTCGCGCGGCCTTCAGGGATCATCGCATCCCCATGATGGAATTGCTGGTCGCCCATGGCGCGGATGTGAACGCCCCTGGAACCAAGCATTCCCCCGCCATCATTTCTCCGTGCGATACGCTCGCGCCGGCCTCATTGAAATGGCTTCTCGATCACGGTGCGAATCCGAATACCCGAAAATACACCGCGCTCGATTACCTGATCGGCGCCTATTCCCGTTCAACGCGGCTCAGCGACTGCATCGAAATTCTTCTCAGCGCCGGCGGCACAACCCGCCACGACAATCCCCTGCTCCTGGCCATCCTCCGCGGCCGGCTCGATCTTCTTTCCGAGCAACTAAACGCCGACCCCGCCGCGATCCACAAGCGGTTCCCCGAATTCGACTTCGGCGGCGGCACCGGCACGCGCCGCCTCACCCTCAAAGGCACAACCCTCCTCCACGTCGCCGCCGATTACGGCAATGTAGAAGCCGCGACGCTCCTCCTCCAGCGCGGCGCCGATGTGAACGCCCGCGCCACCATCGACAACGCCGGCATCGGCGGACAATCGCCGATTTTCCATGCCGTTACTCAATTCGACGATTGGGGCCTGTCCGTAGCCCGACTGCTCATCCAACACCGCGCCGATCTGTCGCTCCGCGCGAAATTACCCGGTCACTACGAGCGGCTGGATGAAGTGGTTGAATGCACGCCGCTCGGCTACGCCCTCCGGTTTCCCGTCGGCCCAACGCTAAGTAAGACCGTGCTGATGCTCAAGGAACACGGCGCGCCGGAGTGATCAACTGCGGAGTAGTAACTCATAATAAACCAGCGGAGCCTTCCGATACGTCACGCGCCCCCTCTCCGCATACCCGCAGCGCTTATAAAACCCGCCCGCCCCCGCGGGGGCGTCATACGCATCGAGACGAATCGCATCCGCGCCCATAGTCAGGGCAGCCCGTTCAGCCTCGCCGAGACATTTCTTCCCGATCCCCTGTCGCTGTCTTGCCGGCGCCACCGCCATGCCCAAAAGATAAACCGGCTTGCGACATTTCGTGAAGTACTTCGTATCAATCGCCCACGGCTTCTTACTCGCCAGCCGCAACGTGGCCACGATCTTCCCGCCTTCCTGGAGAACGATGACCACGGAATGGCGCAGCGCAAACAAAACCCCCTTCTCGCTCGTATCCGATGACCATGGCCCGATGCCGTGGATGTCAGTCAAATGCTGCGCCACCGCCGTATGCAGCGCCGCGAGTTCTGGGGCATCCTTTTCGGAGGCGGGTCGAAAGCTAAGCGTTTTCCGTGGCAATTCCGCCCCTAGCTTGGGTACTTGATTCGATAGCACGGCTCACCCAGCTTCTGCGATCGCTCAAGAACCATAGCGCGGAATGATGGCGAACGAAATACGCGCCTGCCATGTTTGCTCGGTCCTTGGGGGTCATACGACCTATCGCATCGGCCGCCCGCTTAACCCCGTCTTCTGCCACGGAAAGGCCAACCTCATGCAGCTTTCGGACGTGCACCCGCCTGATGATATCGCTCGCGGGCGAGTCAACGCGGGCCTCCTGGAGCAGCGATCGGATCAATACGAATTGACGGCAAGTGTCCTCGATCTCTTTTTGGTCTCGAAGCGTCGCTGATTCGATGATCTCATGGGCCTGCGGCTTCAGTATGCCCAGCAATGTTGGCAAATTGGACGGATTTGCAGGGACCGCTTCCTCCAATTCTTCTCGAAGATTCAACGCCCAGCAGAAGAAGGCCGCGCCCTCGCCGGCCCACTTTGCGTCGATCTTTTGGCTGTCACTCAATTTCCCGTAGGACGTCGCCAGCAGGTCGCGCTCGATTGGATCGACTTCGTCGTCGCACCCTGTGACGCTTAGCCATGGAAGGAGCCGCCCCGAAATTTCGACAACACGGGGATGAGCAGTAAGCTCTAGCGACGAACGAAACGAAATCGTGGCGAGAATTACTGCGCGCCTTGCAATCTGACGTGGATCGCGTCCGCTGCCCATGTAATGGATGCTATCAGGAACGCGACGTGACGGCAGCGGTCCTGACATGCCGTTCAAGATCGGCCGCTTGCGAGTTCAGATCCTGCTGCTGAGTTGCCGCAATTCCCCAGTCAAATCGCGACCTCAAGATTAGGCTTCCCGCCCCTATTTCGGCCCCAACTCCCCACTCAAATCCACCCCGCTCACATCCTGAATGATCTTCAACAGCGCCGCATTATCCGCCGGCTGCTGGGTATTGATGGCCTTCAACAACTTGGGAATCACCGCATCGCCGCTCTTGCTCTTTTCCAGAAGATACTCAACCGCCCCCGCTCCCTTGCGGCTCATGGCGTCCACGTAATACGGAATATATTCCGGCTTGATGTCGGTGGGGGCGATGGGGTGCATCAGGTCGATCGGGCCGGGCTTCACCGGATTCGACTGGCTGTCGCTCGCCGCCGCGGCGGCAAGGTCGCCGCGCGGTATGCCGGTCATCAGGGCCATGTATTTCGCGCTGGATGCCCCCAGCAGTCCCAGGCCAAACCAGTCCCCATCTACCGGCACCTTCAGATTCTTGGTCACTTCCTCGGCAATGAATCTCACCATGTCATCCCGCGTCTGCACCAGGCCGTCTTCAGCCGTGCTCTCGCCAAAGCCGGTCTCAAAATCCTGTATCGTTCTGTCCAGCGCGTCGGCAATATCCGCATCGGTGGCCGACGCCTCGACCGGCGTCCACAGAACCACGTCATCCATCTCCCTGTCCAGCGGCACGCTCACTCTCGGCTGGTAAACCGTCTGGTCGGCCATGGCGTTGTAATAAAACAGCGGCGCATGCCAGCCCGCTTTTTCCGCCGCCGTCACATCCGCCTGCGTGGCGACGATGACATAAATCTTGGCATTGATCCCGGCCAACTCCGTCAGGTCCTTCTTCAGCGGCCCATCCAGAAACGTGGCGACCTTGTCCTGCGGGATGTTCAAATCCGCGGACATTTGCGCGATGATCGTCGCGCGCGAAGCCGCCAGGCGAGTCAACAAATCCGAAGGCATCGTCGAAGGCCGCGACGAAGGCTTCACCGTCCCCAGCCCCTTGGTCACCGCCGCCACCATCGCCGCCGGGCAGATCGCCACCCGCCCGCCCACTTTCACCTGCTGCATCCCCGGCGGCATGATCAGCCGGTACGGAGGCGGCGGAGCCGGAGCGGTCGTCGGTTCCGTTGTCGGAGCAGTCGCCGGAATCGCGGCGGGCGTTTGCCCGCGAACCTGTGCGAGAAAACCAAAAACTACGGCGACCAGCGCCGCCACTCGAAAGAATCGTTTCATGACGCTCCTGTTTCCGCGTTTAGATCCAATGGCTCGTCCGCTGCGCTATCATCGGCGCGCACCACGACTTGGAGTTGATGGACAAGGCTGATTTGCAGCACTAATTTTATCTGGACGCTCTTCAAGGGTTCATCGCAAACGCAATTTTCTAGCTCGGCGGCAGCGCCGCCGCCGCCGGCGCGTGCAGGCTGCGCTTGCGTTTACCGGACTCACTTACCCCCGTCCCCCCCGCCTTCTCCGCCGGCTGCATCCCGCGCGCCATGGCGATCACGCCGCTGCGCGCCAGCTCTTTCAGCCCATACGGCCGCATCAGTTCAATAAAATCCTGGATTTTGTCCTCAGCCCCGGTCAATTCGATGACCAGGCTCGAATCCGCCACATCCACCACCCGCCCCTGGAAGACATTGGCAATCTCAATCACCTCTCCGCGATTGGCCCCCGTGCAGGCCACGCAGATCAACGCCAGATCGCGCTCCACATATCGCGTTCCCGCGAAATCCCGCACCTTGGTTACCGGCACCAGCTTGGCCAGTTGCTTGCGCACCTGCTCCAGCGTGTTGTCGTCGGCATCGACGACAATCGTCATCCGCGAATAAGTCGGGTCGTCGGTGCGGCCGACAACCAGGGAGTCAATATTAAACCCGCGCGCCGCAAACATGCCCGCCACATTGGCCAGCACGCCAGGCTCGTTAATCACCAACGCTGAGATCACATGACGCATAATGCTTTCCGTTAAGAGGGCGGGGATTATACGCGGCGGCGAGGGGGAGGGAAATCCCCCTGATTTGGCGATCCAATCTTCACGTGCGCCGGCTTATAAAGCCGTCGATCTTGAGCCGCGCCTCATTTTCAGAGGTCGCGTATCCGTAACTGCGATTCATTCCCGATTCCTTATGCGTGATGTGCCACCGCGTTTCCATGTCTTTCCCGTGGCGCAGGTGAACCATGTCAAATTCACGATACGATTCCCGTGCGATGGTATCTTCAATTTCCATTGGTGATCTCCACTTCCAAAACGGCCATCGTACCATATCCGCTCGAAAACCCGCGGGGCGGCGCAGGCGCGCATCGCGCAATCGCGCCGGCACGGAATTGTTAAATCGAATTTCTCCTCCGCATTTCTTCCTCAGCGTCTCCGCGCCTCAGCGTTCATTTCTCTTCGAGGCAGTCCAGGAACCATCAAATCAGATAAAGTTGCTCCTCACGGCGTCGTCGTCGGATGCGTCGGATTCTCATTGATATCCCCCGGCAGCGCCTGCGGCGCGCTCTCCCTCGCCGGAATCGGGCTTGCCCCCGGGAATAACCCCGACGCCTGCGCCTCGCTCAGCGTCACCGTCGGCTTAAACTTGTCCGACGCCATGTAATCCAGCAGCGACCGCCGCAACTGCCGCGCCACCAATCGCTTATCCAGTTCGCTCTGAATGTCCGCCGCGCACACCACCAGCCGCCCGCTATCCACATTGCACTCAAACACGACGCCCAGCCGGTAATTGCGGTTCCAGTCATCAATCGCCTGCACAATCGGCCGCAGCTCCGCCGGCGCCTTATCGATATTGATGGCCTTCATGTTCTTGACGATCTCCGTCCACTGCCAATCGCAATAAACATCCGTCGGAAATCCCGCCAGCGCCGCACTTTTAGCATCGCACAGCAACCCCATCATCGCCCCCACCTTGGGATTCATCAGCCGGTTCCAGAACACCGGCACATTATCCAGCGGCGGGCTGTTATTCCCCAGGCTCGATGGCGGCGGCGTAAACAGCACCTTGCTGCCCTGTTTCAGCCGCGCCAGCGCATCGCTCCAGTTAGTAGTCACCAGCACATCCGGCGAAGGCGCTGCGTTCACCACGGCTGGATAAAGCCAAAAGTTCCAGTCATTTCCAATGTCCGTCCCCGCCAGCGAAACATCCAGCTTGTACTCGCGCGGCGCAGCCAGCGTCGACAGATCAACGCTCACCTTCCCCAGCGGAATATTCTTGCCGATGGGGATGTCCCGCTTGTTCAAATTTCCCTGCGCCGCCACCGTGCCGTCCTGTTCGATGATCTTCCACCCCAATTGCGCCCCCGCCATTGCATCCGCCCCGAAATTGGCAATCTCCACATCCACACCGAATTTATCCGTCGTCTTGAACACCCGCGAATAGAGCCGAGCCAGCGGAACCACCGGCCCGGAAAACCGGTGAAACTCCGCCGCCGTCACATATCCCTTGGGTCTCCAGAATGCATCCACCACGCCGATCAGCGCCGTCCCCTGCCCCAGGTAATCATGCAAATCCAGAAGCTGATATCCCGACAATCCCGGCGTGCGCAAATTCGCCTCGCACTCCTCCTTGTAACACTCCACCTGAAATTTCCCCGACGCAAACGCAAACTCTTTGTTCTGATCCAGCACCCCATGCGCCGCCGCCGAATCGCGGAAAATCTCGTAATTTCCCGGCTGCAAGTACCCCGTGAATTCATTGATGACGCCAAA
>JBEKYH010000170.1:0-9337 GCA_049511115.1 Tepidisphaeraceae bacterium
TCTTCATAGCCGAGCTCCTGGCAAAAGGGTTTGTGGGCGGCCACGCGGCCAGCCCGTTTACAGCACCGGGGATTCTATTCCCGGAAACTCACACCCGCCGGAGCTCGGCTTCATAGTTTCTCCGCGCCTCAGCGTTCATTCCATCCGCTCGCATGCCGAGAAACGCGGTTTCGCCGAGTTCCTTTTGGGCGGGCTCCTTGCCGAAGCAGTGAAGCTATGATGCAATACCTTCGCTTTTGCGAGGGTTGCCGACGATGTCGCTGAAATTCCACTCCCATATCCTGAGCAACGGATTACACATCCTGGCCGAGGAAAACCCCGACGCCCATTCATTTGCCGCGGGCCTGTTCGTCCGCACCGGCTCGCGCGATGAGGACCCCGCTCTGGCCGGCGTGTCGCATTTTCTTGAGCACATGATGTTCAAAGGCTCGGCCCAGTACACCTGGGAGGACGTTAACCGGATATTCGACGAAATGGGTGCTCGCTACAACGCCTTCACTACGCCGGAGATGACGGCCTATTACGCCAACGTGCTGCCGGAATTTACCGCGCGGGCGGTTGAGCATTTGTCCCATCTCCTGCGCCCCGCTATCCGGCAGGCGGATTTTGATACGGAAAAAAAAGTCATCCTCGAAGAAATCGCCATGTATCTGGATGATCCGGGCCATCGCATTTACGAATCCCTCATGGAGGCCCACTTCGGCGAGCATCCCCTGTCGCGCAGCGTCCTGGGAACGGCCCAGACCGTGCAATCACTGCGGCGGGACGAAATGGCCGAGTATTTCGGACGGCGCTACGGACCTGGGAATATGGTCCTCTCCGCCAGCGGCAAACTGGATTTTGGCCGGCTCCTGGAACTGGCCGAGCAATACTGCGGCGCCTGGCCCGCCTCCGCGGCACAGCGCGCCACATCCACTCCAGCCTACCGCGGCACGCGCCGGGAAATGACCGATCCCAAGCTCAATCGCCAATACACCATGGCCATGACTCCTGGTCCCAGCGCCCAGGATGAGCGCCGGTTTGCGGCCCGCGTTCTCAGCGATGTGATCGGCGACGCCGAAGGCAGCCGCTTCTATTGGAGCCTGGTCGATAACGCGATCGCCGAGGAAGCGGATTTTGGCTTTGACGCCCACGACGGGTGCGGGAGTTTTTTAATCTCGCTGGTGACCGAGCCGGACCGGGCGGAGAAGGCGCTGGCGATCGCGCTGGATGAGTTGCAAAAGATCAAGCAGGACCTCAAAGCGGATGAGGTGGAGCGAGCCAAAAACAAGATCGCGTGCAGCATCGTCCTGCAAGGCGAAGCGCCGATGGGCCGCATGCGCGCCATCGCCGGCCAGTGGGTCTACAACGGCGAATACCGCTCCCTGGAACAGGACATGAAGACCCTGGAGGGGGTCACCATCGAGAAGCTGCGTGACCTGATGGCGGATTTCCCATTTGATCCGATGACTATCATCAGCCTGGGACCGGGCAAGCCGATTTCGCAACCATCAAACCTCATTTCGTCCGCCGCCGCGACAGACCCCGCCGCTCGGCGACACCGCGGCAAAACAATTCCTTAACCAATTTAGATAAAGCGGGTTACGCGCGATCTGCAGCCATCGGCATTTTCCCCTGTGCGAGAGATTCTCGCTTCCGCGAGCCCGAATTTTTGCGTTATCGGCGTTTTAAGTTGTATTTCCGATAACCGGTTGTATATTCACGGTGCGATCACACGCTTCGTTTGGGTGAAGTGTTCGCTGGGGTCCAAGTTATTTAGTTGTATTGAGGAGAAGAATATGCGGACGAATAGGGGCAGTGTATTTGCGTTAGCCGTTGCCGGGGGCCTGTTTGCCAGTCAAATGGCGTTGGGTGCACAGGCACAGGTCAATTATCCCTTTGATACGAACAACTCGTCGGTGACGATTACTCACATTGCCGACACGAGCAATACGAGCTTTCCGCCCACCGTGGTTACGGAGCCGGGAGCAAACATCAAGCAAACCGCGACAACGTTCATGAATAATGACGTCATTTCGACGACCACTCGCACCGGCGTATCTTCGACGAACGCCACCGCCGGTCTCTACCACAGCAATTCTTCCACGGACATGACCATCGCGGTGACCGGGGGCACGGGCGTCGGCCAGGCCAATGTGCCGGGCGAGGCCTTCAGCGGCCCGTCCGAGCTTGACGTGAATATCGACGCCCTGTGGACGCTGAATTCCGCCTATTCGCCGGCAAATCAGTTTCCCGGCATCAATTACCAGTTCCCCCTCGGTGGCGTCATCGGCATCGGCGGCACCGATCACTTTATCGTCAGCCTCACTTTCTACGACACAACCTTCACGCCCGGCAGCGGCGCGAAAGTTCAAACGCCGATCGGCAGCCTCAACATCGACATGGCGATGACGAATACTTCCAGCGCTCCGCTTCCTTTCACCCAGACCCTGAGCGGCGACGACCTGATCAATAACGGCAATGCCCTTCCGGTCGGCTCTGAATTTGAAGAGGTCGGCGACATCATCTTTAAATCGAAGAACGATGAGTCTCCCTCGTCTTTCGATTTCACCGACGACACCAACACCGGAGCCGAGACTTATACAACTGAACCCACCGGTGCACAGGACTTCTCCTTTATCTCCGCCACGAACGTGCCCCTGCCGTCGTCCGTTGCGATGGGATTCCTGGCCATCGGCCTGATGGGGCTTGGCCGGGTGGTGAAGTCGGCGCGCCGTTCGGCTGGTTCGACTCTGTAAATCAGTTTGTTAGCCAGTTACTGCTGGGAATCATCCGGCAGTTGCCCAAGCGAACTGTCATCCAGATGTAAATCAAGAAGGCCGTCCTCATCGCTGAGCGCGGCCTTTTCGTCCTGCACCGCGAAATCATCCGCCGGATCGTATAGCGCGGGCAAACTCGATTCGACAATGGGAGACGCTGTCGGATCGACGATTTCATCCTCCAGTGGCTGGCCGTCGATCTGGACAACGAATGTCACCGGACCCACGCGCAGGCGGTCGCCCGGGCTCATCAGCGCCTCACTGACTTTTTTTCCATTGACGAGCGTTCCGTTGGAGCTGCCCATATCCTCCACGCGCAGCCCGTCAGGTTCCTTCAAAAGCCGGCAATGCCGGCGCGAGACATCAAGGTGGCTGATCCGCAGGTCGCAGTCCTCGCGCCGCCCGATCACGGTAATATCGCCGCTGATGGAAACGCTTTGCCGCTCCGCCTTCGATTGGAAGATGAAAAGAACAACCTGCATCGAGAATCACCTGTTTTTGCAACCTAATTCGGAGTGCTTCTTCAGGATACCCCGATCGATATCGGTTGCCAAACGGAGACGAGCTTCGAGGACTAAGAGGAAATGCAGTTTCGACGTACACGTCCAACAGGCCAAGGTCACCTTGTCACCTTGTCACCCTGTCATTTTTTCCCTCTCTCAGTCCTCTGTCCTCGGCCCTCAGTCCTTATATTTGACCTTGCCGGAAAATCGGCTCTAATCTCTTGAAACACCGCAGGAGTGGCGGAATTGGCAGACGCGCAGGACTTAGGATCCTGTACCGAAAGGTGTAGGGGTTCAACTCCCCTCTCCTGCATTGTTTTTCCAGGTGCCTCTTTTCGCGGCGGCGGAGACGTCATGATTGGCCGATGGGTGTCGATTTTTCCAGCGCTCGCATGCGCCTTTGGCGCAGCGTCGCTCGTGCGCGCCGACTCCATCGTCGTCAGCGGCGTCACCTATTCCGGGATTCACATCGACCGCATCGAAGGCGGCCAGATTTATTACTCCCTCAACGGCGATTTTAAATCCCGCTCATCGGCCGATATTGTCACCATGCAGTTGGACGATTCGCCCGATTTCAACGCCGCCGAGACCGCCTATCAGGGAAAACAATGGTCCGCCGCCGCCGATGGTTTTGGCCGTCTGCTTGAGTCAAGCGACAAGCCCTGGCTGAAAACCTGGATCGCCCCGCGCCTTCTTGACGCCGCCGAGAACCTTAACCGCTTTGATATCGTCGTCACCGCATGGATCACGGTGGCCCGCAACGACCCCGGCGCCGCCGCCAGTCTCCGCCCCACCTTGCCCGCGACGGGATCATTTGATTTGAATGCGATCGCCCGGCAGCTTGATGCCGCGTCGCAATCCTCAACGGGTTTGTCGCAGCAATTGATGCTCGGCCTGCTGCTCGATGTCGATATGGCCCGGCAGGACAGCGTCTCTGCCGCGAAGGTCGCCACCGAACTGCGCCAAGCCGCCCCGGCTGCCGATGTCGGCGCGGTCGACCCGGCCATCATTCAATCGGTCCAGCAGGAGACGCGCCTGGCGCTGGCCGCCGCCGCGTTGAACAATCGGCAATACGATCAGGCGATTTCGATTATTGATACATCGGCCGCTCTGATCGTCGATCCGCCGCGGCAATCGCAGGCCCTGCTTATCAAGGCGCAGGCCCTGGAAGCAAAGGCCGCCGCGTCGGGCGACAAAGACGCCTGGAAAGATGCCGCGCTGGCTTATATGCGGGTCTATGTTCACTTCCGCGACGGAGCCGGCGCGGTTCATTCGCCGCAGGCGCTGATGAAGGCGGCGCAGATCGAGGAGGCCCATCTTTCCGAGCCGCGGGCCGCGCTCACCCTGTACCAGAAGGTCGTAAACGAATACAAGGATAGTTTGGAAGCCGCACAGGCCACGCCGGAGGTCAATCGCCTCGCGGCCGCCCTGGCGGCGAGTTCGGCGGCGCCATCGCCCCGGCCCGGCGCACCGAATTGAATCTTAAGCAGCAAGGATTTGCCCCATGTCAATGCAGCGTTTTCTCCGCGACAACAGCAAGAAGGTCATGGCCCTCTTCAGTGTGGTGCTCATGGTCCTGTTCTTTCTCCCCAGCCTGTCGGGCAACAATTCCAGCCGCAACGGCGACGCCGACCGCACCGTCGCCACCGTTTACGGCAACGAAAAGATCAGCGCCTACGAGCAGGAGACCGCCAAGCAGGAATGGGAATTGGTCACCCGCCAGCTTTATTACGACCGCGGCAACGGCGACGATCAGCACGCCCCCATCGCCGAAAAACTCGGCCAGGGCGCCGTCGCGGCCATCGATAACAATCCCCTCTCGTTTCTCCTTTTGATGAAGGAAGCCGAGCATCTGGGGATTACCGTCAGCAATGACCAGCTTCAGGAGGCCGTCAAGAATCAGGTCGCCAACATGCCGGACCCAGCCGACGATTCTTATCCCCGCGCGTTGTCGGCCGTTCATGACCTGCTCCTGGTTTACAATCTGCTCGATCGCGTCAGCGACGTGGTCAAGGAAAGCGGCCCGCGCGTGATCCGGAATCTCGCGCTGACCCAGCAGGACGCGTCCCTGAACGTCGCAACGATTCCGCTGGCTAATTACCTTGCCGCCGCGACGCAACCCACGCGTGAGCAACTACAAACCCAGTTTAATCTTTACAGCCAGACCCTCGCCGGAACTCCGACGGCCACCAATCCCCTGGGATTCGGCTATCTCTATCCCAATCGCGTCAAGGTGCAATACATCGGCTTTAACATGCAGGAAATCCGCCGCGCGGTTCAGGCGTCGCGCCCCATGATCGACTGGGAGACGCAGGCGCGGCGGCTCTATCGCACGCACACCGCTGATTTCCCCATCCCGACCACCAATCCTGCGACACAGCCGCTCGCTTCCGCCTCCACGCAGCCGGCCTGGGAAGACCTCCCCACCGATGTGGTCACCCAGGTCTACAACAAGGTCTACGACATCGCGCAGAACGAGGCGGCAGGGAAGATCAGGGACGCCATGAACCAGCAGCTTGAAGCCGACTGGCTCGCGTTCCACAACGCCGCCGCCGGCGGCACGGCGCTGCCGACAACTTCGTTTGGAGTCACCTTCGATTCCGACGGTTACATTCCCGCTCTGGCCACGAGCCTGCAAAATCAATTCTCCGCGGTCCCGATCGATGCCGTTGACAACTCCAGCGTGAAGAGCGCCGCTGAGCTCGCCACCCTGGCGACCATCGGCACGACCGTTGATTCCCAGGGCCAGCCCTTTGCCCAATACGCGACCACTGCCGGCGATCTGTTCAAATCCGCCGCCGCCCTGCCCGCCAGCGAGCGGCTGTCCCTGTGGCAGCCTTCCCAGACGTTCGCTACCCCGACAGGCGACGCCTTTTTCATCTTCCGCCTCTCGGCCATGGACCCCAGCCATGCCCCGGCTTTCGACGAAGTTCGCGACCAGGTCACTCAGGACGCGCGCAAATTGGAGGCATGGAATGCCGCGGCGGCCGACGCCGACAAACTGCTGGCGTCCGCTAAGTTGACCAGTTTGATCGCCGCCGCACAGAGTGCCAAGCCCCCACTGTCGGTGATCACCACTGATTTTTTCAGCATGGCCACGGCGGCTGATAAAATACCCCCCCTGCCGTTGCAGCCCGCGTCAATCCGGGCCATTCAGGGCGGAGCCGCCCAACTCATCATCAAGCCAGGCCCGCAGGGGCATCAGCCGGTCAGCACAGTGGATTTGCCAGCCGACCAGGAAATCGCCATTATTGAATTGAACAAGGTCCGCCCCAACTGGACCGACCCAACGGACCGGTCCATGCGGCAAACCGAATTGGGCTTGGAGGAGGAGATGCGCCTCGCCCAGCAGGTTGAGGAAGGATGGAGTATTTTCGACGCGGTCTCCAAGCGCACGCAATATCAGGAGAGCGTCACCAAATAATCGTTGACTGTTCGGGGCCGTAGCTCAATTGGGAGAGCACTGCTTTTGCAAGGCAGGGGTTGCCAGTTCGATCCTGGTCGGCTCCAGTGAAGGTAAGTTTTTGCTGGGAGTCCATTCTCGCTGCTTTTTCTGCGCCGTAAGATTATTTCAACCCGATCCACCGTCTGGACGTTATCCCGCCATCAACGCCGTTGGAAAGTCGTCGCGGGATTTACGAGCCTACAATCGGCCGACTCAAGGGTGGCAACCCACTGAGCGTCCTCCTAAGGCGCCGGTTTCCTTGCTGCATTGCGAAAGGTTGAATGTCAGGCGTGCCGCACTTTCATGTTCGAGGTTTATGTCTTGTCCTGCTGGCCGTCGCGGCGCTGGGGATGCTGCAAGGATGTGAAAAGTCCGCGGCAGCCCCGCAGGCGTCGCCCCCGCCGGCGGTGACGATCGCCAATCCCGTGCAGCGCGATGTCGTCGAATGGGATACCTACACCGGATACCTTGAAGCGCCCCAGTCCGTGAACGTGGCGGCTCGCGTCAGCGGGCTGATTACGGAGGAGCCGTTCGTTGAAGGTTCGATCGTCAAGAAGGGTGATGTGCTGTTCGTCATTGATGAACGCCCGTTCAAGGCGGATCTGGATGCGAAACTCGCTGAGGTAGCAAAGGACCAGGCGCAACTGGCGATTGATGAACTCAACCTTCAACGGTTCGCTCAAGCACTGCAAGGCAACGCCGTCTCGCAACAGACCTACGACAATGCCAAGGCAACGCGCGACCAGGACGCGGCGGTGCTGGCCGGCGCCAAAGCCGCGGTCGAGTTGTCGCGCCTGAATCTCGAGTGGTGCAAGGTCACCTCGCCGATTGACGGGCGGGTCAGCAACAAACTGGTTACAGTTGGAAACCTCATCAACGGCGGCGCCGGCCAGGCGACGTTGCTGACCACCATTCAATCCGTCGACCCCATCTACTGCTATGTCGATGTCGATGAGCGCTCGGTGTTGAAATACGAGAAGCTGGCGGCGGAAAAAAAGCGCGTCAGCGCGCGCGAAGCCAGGATTCCATGCTTCCTTGAGCTGGGCAATGAAACCGGCTACCCGCACACCGGCGTGGTTGATTTTGTCGACAACCACGTGGATACGACCACCGGCACACGGCGGGCCCGGGGCGTGTTCCCCAATCCATCCGGCCAACTCGTGCCGGGCTTTTTTGCCAGTATTCGTGTGAACGGCAGCGGCCTCTATCAGACGCTGCTCGTCCCGGATACGGCGGTGGGAAATGACCAGAGCGAGCGAACTTTGCTCCTGGTGAACAAGGACAATGTCGTCGAGCCGCGCATCGTTCAACTGGGCGCCCTCTTCGGCGGATTGCGCTCGATCGTCGGCGGATTGCGCGCCGATGACCGGGTCATTATCAATGGCCAGATGCATGCCCGTCCCGGCGCGACCGTGGCGCCCACGATGACGGAGATTCCGGTCGACCCCTCGTTGTTCGCCAACGATGCCACCGCCGTCGCTCCGCCCCCTCCCGACGTTGGAGGCGCGTCCAGTGCGACCCAGCCCACCGGCGACGCGGCCGATGTCCCGGCCACCAATCCGGCGGCAGGAACCGTTCAATGAAATTCGCTCATTTCTTTATTGAGCGGCCGGTCTTCGCCGGCGTGATTTCAATCGTCACGATCATCGTTGGCGCGATCGCCATTTTTACGTTGCCGATCGCGCAATACCCGGAAATCGCCCCTCCGACCGTGACCGTCAGCGCCAGCTACCCCGGCGCCAATGCCAAGACCGTCGCGGAAACCGTCGCCACGCCGATCGAGGAGCAGGTCAATGGCGTCGAAAATATGATCTATATGTCGAGCCAGAGCACCAACGACGGCAACATGAAGTTGACCGTGACGTTCAAGCTGGGCACGAATCTGGACATCGCGCAGGTGCAGGTGCAGAACCGAGTGCAGATCGCACTGCCGGTGCTGCCGTCGGACGTGCAGCGTGAGGGAATCATCGTGAAGAAGGCGTCGCCGGACATCACGCTCGCCGTCGCCATCTACTCGCCGGACAAATCACGCGATCCCCTCTACCTGAGCAATTACGCCACCCTGCAAATCAAGGACGAACTGGCCCGCCTGCCGGGCGTGGGCGACTTATACATCTTCGGCGCCCGCGATTATTCCATGCGGCTTTGGCTCGATCCGGGGCAATTGGCCTCACGCAGCCTCACCGTGGGCGATTTCGTGAATGCCGTGCAGGAACAGAACGTGCAGGTTGCCGCCGGCGTCGTGGGCGGACCGCCGCTGCCCAGCGGGGCGGCGCCGTTTCAATACACCGTGAGCGCGCTGGGCCGCCTGGTCGATCCCCAGCAGTTCGCCGACATCATCGTCAAAACCGGCGCCGACGGCAGCGTCACGCGCGTCAAGGACGTGGCGCGCGTTGAACTGGGCGCGGCCGACTACTCCACAACCACCCACTTCAACGGTTTGCCCGGCGTGGGCATCCCCATTTTTCAACTGCCCGGATCGAACGCGATCGCCACCGCCAATGCGGTCTACGCGAAGATGGCGGAATTGAAGAAGAGCTTCCCCAGCGGCGTTGATTATTCGATCCCCTACGACACGACCACCTTTGTCCGCGCCAGCATCAGGGACGTCGTCAAGACGCTCTTCGAAG
>JBEKYH010000171.1:0-9243 GCA_049511115.1 Tepidisphaeraceae bacterium
TGATTTACGGTCTTCGCGACGGAAGGAGTGGGTGCATCATCGCTGCTGGTGGCAGGGGCGGCGCTCACCAGCGAGATGTCATCCACCTCGATCCAATTGCCGGCGTTGGCGTCGGAGATGATGGCGACCTGGCATTTGCCGTTGGTCACCTGGATTTTCGGAATCGAAACGAACGTCCAGGGTTTGATCGCTTTGGCCAGGGAGACCGAAAGGTCAGCGCCGCCGAAGCCCTTGGCGGCCAGGACCGCACTCTTCTGGCCGCCGCTGCTGGCAACGTAGGCGCTGAGCGTGTAGACGCCGTTGGGCAGCGCGATGTTTTGCGACATGGTGCCCTGGTAGGCGTTCTGGTCAAACTGCTCCATGGCGAAATTGCCGGTGTGGGCTTCGCCTTTGCGAGAATTTCCGTTGGGATCGCCGTCGGTGCGGTTGGTGCTGTTGGTCCAGCCGGCCAGTTGGCTTTGGGCGACGCGGTCGGCTTCAAAACTGGGATTCAGAACGTAATTGTTGGCGGGGCCGACTTTCCATTCGCCGGTTTTGGCGTCGATGTCCCATTGACTCAGTGAATTAAATACGGGCGTCGTTCCGTTGAAGGAGAGCGGGCACCATTGGTTGAAGCCGATGCCGTTGCCGCCGAAGTCACTCCAGCGGTCGCCGGCGAAGACGACGGTGGTTTGCTTTGTGCCGTTGACGTTGAAGAAAAAGCCGGTCTGGGTGACGTGACTGAAATCGAGGTCGGTGTTGGTCATCACCGATTCGGGACCGTAAGGGCCGAGGATGTTGGTCGCGGAAATGACATAGGTAGGCGAGGCGTTCCAGCCGTGCAAGTTGGATGAGCAGAAATAGTAGCGGTCGTTAAATTTGAACATGCAATTGCCTTCACGGCCTTGCCCGCTGAAGATTTCCGTGGCTGATACGACAGAGAGGAAATCCGCGGATCTTAACGGCGCGACGTAAAGGTGGCTGCGGCCGTTCTTGTTGGAGCAGATGACATAGGCGCTGCCGTCGTCGTCCTGAAAGACGGTCTGGTCGCCGGTGCCGCCGTTGGCGATGAACGTGAGATTGCTCTGGACGCCGGCGAATTTGAACGGGCCGGTGGGAGTGTCGCTGGTGGCGAAGTATTCGCCGCTGGCACGCTGGGGGGCGTTTTGCGGGGCGGAGCCTTGGGCGATGAGGACGTACTTTTTGGTCTTGGCGTTAAAGACGACGCCGAGGCGGCCGAACCAGCCGCGGCCGGTTTGGTCGGCGCTCAGGGCGTTGCCTTCTGACTTCCAATGGGCGAGGTCGGTCGAGGAATAGCAGGTGACGGATTTAAATGTGGAGCGGGTGATGCCAGCGGATGGGTTGGCGGCGTAGGGAGCGGCGCCGGCGTAGTCGACGCCGTACCAGTAGTAAACGTCTCCCACCTTCAGCATGCCGCCGCCCTGGGAGCAGATGAAGTTGCCGGATTGGTCTTTCCAGAAGGTGTCGTTGGTGATGGTGGCGGCGGGGGAAAGCGTGGCGACTACCGAGAGGGCGAGGAGTGTAAGGCAGGCGGGGCCTCGCGCGTTTTTTCGATGGGAACTAAAGGTCATGTGTTTATTACCGGGTTACCGTGAGCGTTGTTGATAATTACGGGTTCTCCGAAGAACCCTCACCCCGGCCCTCTCCCTGAGTACATGGAGAGGGAGAAATGCGGGATACACGCCGCTTTTCACTGGATTCGTGTCCGTTTTTGAGATTCGGCGGCGTCCTGATTGTGGACGAGGACATAATGACTGACAGCCAATTACTTCGTGAATTTGTTCGGGGCGGCTCGCGGGAGGCGCTGGAGGAGCTGATCCGGCGGAACCTGGGACTGGTGTATTCGTCGGCGCTGCGGCAGGTGCGCGATCCGCATCTGGCCGAGGATGTCACGCAGGCAGTGTTCATGGTGCTGATGCAACGGGCCGGGTCGGTCCGCGACGGAATGGCGCTGGGGGGTTGGCTGGTGAGCGTGACGCGATATGCCTCGGTGAGCGCGATGAGAAAGCAAGCCAGACGAAATCGGCATGAGGCGGCCGCGGCACGGCCCGAAGCGGTTGCGCTTACGAAGGAAGAGTGGACGGCCATTTCGCCGTATCTGGACGCGGAACTCAATCGCCTGCCGACGAAGGACCGCGACGCGGTAGTGCTGCGTTTTTTTCAGAGCCGCTCGTTCGCGGAAGTTGGCGCCGAAGTCGGCCTCACCGCCGAGGCGGCGCGAAAGCGCGTCGAAAGGTCGGTTGCCAAATTGCGCGCCCGGCTCTCGCAGCGCGGGGTGAGCATGTCCATGGCCGCTCTGACCGGCGGCGTAGCCGCATTTGGCGTGACCACCGCGCCGAGCCATCTCCAGGCGGCCGTGTTGGCGGCAAGCTCGGCGGGCAATGAATCTACAGGGGCCATTTCCATTGCAAAGGGAGTGAAACTTATGATGCAAATAAAGCGAGCGCAATTGGTATCGGCCGCCGTGGCGGCGACATTGGTTCTCGGCGGCGCGGGGGTTTTACTCATCAACCCGAGTTTAGCGCAACAGGCGCCGCCCCCTCAGGCGGCGGATTCCTCAATCGGGACGGTTGGATCCGTCTCAGCGCCGGCCGACGCGCCCGCGGGACAGCAACCCGCCATTGCCGACGCGGATGGCGTATTAAAACTGAGCAGCAAGGGGAAATCGGCCGTCACCCTTGACCTAGCCACGCCCAAGTTTTTAACGCAGCCTCCCAACGCCGTGCTGCCGCCGGGCCTGGTCGCTCAGATGCAGCAGACCAAATCCGCGGGACAACAGCCGACCGCCGATGTGCGGGCATGGATGAAAGACAGCCAGGACAAACGCGCCCAGTGGGAGCAGGACAATCACGCTGACGCCATGCTCCAGTTCGGCGGGCGAGTCAACGGAGGCATGGGCCGGCTTTATGTTCCCGCGCAAGGGGCTCCCGCGAACGGCGGCGGCGTGACGACCGGCACTCTGGTCCTTCCGGCAAACGGCCAACCCGCGCCACCAGCGCCCGGCGGCGGCAGTCGCATCATTGTCGGAGGGTTGCAACTCATGACTGGCATGACCATGTACCGCGGCGGCAACGCCGCTATCGTGCCCGATGACGAGTGGGATCATCCCCAGATCGATCAGTTGGGCCTGCTGATCGACGCCCAGGCAAAAGACTTCGCGGCCAAGGTGCAACCCGCCAACACCAACAATAACGCGCTCCCCCCGCCTGTCGCGCTAAAACAATTTCTGCAATTTCCAGAACCCCTCGCGCTGCCCATCACCGTCGGCTTCAGAACCGCCGAAGGGGCGGTCGGCCTGATGCGAATTACGCACCTGGGCCCCGACGCGCCGGGAACCACGCTTGAGATCAAGGAACTGGGATTGGCGACGCCGATGACGCCGGGGGGAAATGGGCCGGGATGATTCCTGGCCGCCTTTTCGGTAGACTCTCTGGTCGCGCAGTAGCCCACAGCAGAGAGATTCGATGAGAACTATTAGCGGCATTATCAACGACGGTTTGACGATCGATGAGCCATGCACAATCAGCGGCATCGTTGGAGGTGATATTACAGTCACGAGCCGTGGCGTGCTCACGCTTCTCGGCATGTGCAAGGGGAAGGTTGTCGTATATCCGGGCGGACAAGCGAGCGTACCCGGCATGGCGAGCGAAGGCATTCACTTCGTTCAAGTGCAGCCGAATGAGTCGGCGGTTAGAAGCTGACAGTCCGCTGACAGTCCCGCTGCTGTGGATATCGCTGGTTATGGCTTGAAGGAACAGCGAGCAATACGGCTAAAAGCATCGCATATTTTCGGCTGCAATACCTACCGTGACTTTTCATCCACCAATTCCCCTTCCACGACCTCGTGGCCTTTGGAAAACGTGAACTCCTGCTTGGCGGCGTCCGCGTCGACGCGGATGGTGTCGCCGGAGATGTATTGGCCGTCGAGGATGCGCGATGCCAGCGAATTCTCGATGCGCTGCTGGATCACGCGCTTCAGCGGGCGAGCGCCGTATTGCGGGTCGTAACCTTCCTCGACGATCAGCTTGCGGGCCTTTTCGGAAATGTCCAGTTTCAGGCCGCGGCCACTGAGGCGCTTGCGCAATTCATCGAGCTGCAAATCGACGATCTTGTTGATCTGCTCCTTGGCCAGGGAATGGAAGAGGATGATCTCGTCGATGCGATTGAGAAACTCGGGCCGGAAGTGATCCTTGAGGATCGCTTTGACCTTGGCCTCGACTTCCCATGACTCGGCCTTCTCCGACGCCAAGCGCTGGATTTCGTGGCTGCCGATGTTGCTGGTCATGACAATGACGGCGTTCTTGAAACTAACGGTGCGCCCCTGCCCGTCGGTGAGGCGGCCGTCGTCGAGGACTTGCAGCAGCACGTTGAACACATCGCGGTGGGCCTTTTCGATTTCGTCGAAAAGAATGACGCAATAGGGCTTGCGCCGGACGGTCTCCGTGAGGCGGCCGCCTTCCTCGTAGCCGACATAACCGGGCGGGGCGCCGATGAGCCGGGCGACGGAGTGCTGCTCCATGAACTCGCTCATGTCGATGCGCACCATGGCGTTGTCATCATCGAAGAGAAATTCGGCGAGCGCTTTGCAAAGCTCGGTCTTTCCGACGCCGGTGGGGCCAAGGAACATGAATGAGCCGATGGGTCGATGCGGATCGCCCAGGCCGGCGCGGTTGCGGCGCACGGCGTCGGAGACGGCGCGCACCGCTTGCTCCTGGCCGATGACGCGGTGAGCGAGGCGCTCCTCCATTTTCATCAGTTTCTGGCGTTCGCCTTCGAGCATGCGCGTGACGGGAACGCCGGTCCAGCGGCTGACGACGTGGGCGATTTCGTCGGCGGTCACCTCCTCCTTGACCAGGCCGCCGCCGTCCTTGGTGAGATCGCGCAGGCGCTTCTGGGCCTGCTCGATCTGGCGATTGAGATCGCGCACATCGCCGTTGACGATGCGGGCGGCGAGCTCCCAATTGCCCTGGCGCTGAGCCTGTTCCAGTTCGACCTGCTTTTTGTCCAGGGTTTCCTGGAGCTTTTTGATGTCGTTCATCGCCCCCTTCTCGTTTTCCCAGCGGGCGGTGAAGCGGGTGTTCTTTTCCTGAAGCTCGGCGAGTTCGCGCTCGGCCTTGTCGCGCTGAACGCGCGAGCCGGGGTCTTTCTCGGTGCGCAACGCTTCCAGTTCGATTTGCAATTGCATCACCCGGCGGCGGATTTCGTCCAGTTCAGCCGGCATGGAATCGTTCTCGATGCGCAGGCGGCTGGCGGCTTCGTCGACCAGATCGATTGCCTTATCTGGGAGGAAGCGGTCGGTGATGTATCGGTCGCTCAGCCGCGCGGCGGCGACGATAGCGCCGTCGGTGATGCGCACGCCGTGATGGGTTTCGTAGCGGCGCTTGAGGCCGCGCAGGATGGCGATGGTGTCCTCCACGGAGGGCTGGCCGACCATGATAGGCTGAAAGCGGCGTTCCAGCGCGGCGTCTTTTTCGATGTGCTTGTGATATTCATCGAGGGTCGTCGCGCCGATGGTGTGGATTTCGCCTCGGGCGAGGGCGGGCTTCAATAGGTTGCCGGCGTCCATCGACCCTTCGGCGCGGCCGGCGCCGACGATGGTGTGAAGCTCGTCGATGAAAAGAATGACCTTGCCGTCGCTTTGCGTGACTTCCTTGATGACGGCCTTGAGGCGATCCTCGAATTCGCCGCGGTATTTCGCGCCCGCGATGAGGGCCCCCATGTCCAGGGCGACGATGCGCTTGTTTTGCAGAACGGCCGGCACGTCGCCGTTCAACATGCGAATGGCCAGGCCTTCGACGATTGCCGTCTTGCCGACGCCGGGTTCGCCGATGAGGACGGGGTTGTTCTTTGTTCGGCGCGAGAGAACCTGCATGGTGCGCCGGATTTCCTCGTCGCGTCCGATAACCGGGTCCACCTTGCCCTGCCGGGCCATATCGACGAGGTCGCGGCCGTAGCGCTGGAGCGCCTGATATTTGTCCTCGGGGTTCTGATCGGTGACGCGCTGGCCGCCGCGGACATCCTTCAATGCCTGCAAGATGGAATTGTGATCGACGCGGTTGGCCGAGAGCGCGCTTTGGGCTTCGGAGCGAACTTGCGTGAGAGCCAGAAGCAGGTGCTCGGTCGAGACATATTGATCCTTGAGCCGGTCGGCGTCTTTCTTGGCCTGGTTGAGAACGTCATTTAGCGCGCGGCTCATGCCAAGCTGGGTGCCAGTGGCGCGGGGGAGACGTTCGAGTTCCGCCTGCACCTGATCGCGCAGGCGAGAAAGGTCGGCGCCGATCTTCTGCAGGATCGGGGCAACGACGCCTTCCGATTCGGCGAGCAAGGCCGAGAGCAGATGCAGGGGCTGGACTTCGGCGTGGTCGGATTGCTGCGCCGCCTGCTGCGCAGCGGAAACGGCTTCCTGAGCCTTCAGGGTGAATTGGTCAAAGCGCATGGAAAACTCCTGTTCACCGCCCGGTCGCGGTAGCGACCTAGAGGCGCACAGGGCGCGGAGAAATACAAACTAGCGAGGACTGAGTCAGATGTAGGGTGGGCATCGCCCACCATTCTGCGGCAAGTGGTGGGCAATGCCCACCCTGCTAAAGCCCTTCATCTTCCTCTGCGAACTCTGCGCCTCTGCGGTGAGATTGAATTGTCTCTACCTGGTCAAGCAAAGACCGGGCCAGATCAGATGCCAACCAGCGTCTGTTGGAAGTGAATAGCAATTAGATATTTATGGCGCGCTGCCAAAATAAAAAGCCTCAAGCTGGGCTTGAGGCTGCTGAATTGGCAGGGTGATTCCAGAGTGGCTGTTGGTTGCGGCAGGGTTATTTTCCGCCGGGTTTTTTGGGTGCTCCGCCGGCGGGAGCCGCGCCGGACATGTGGTGTTGGAAGATCAGGCCGATGATGGCGGGGACGACAATGGCCGTTGGAAACAGGAATCGCTCGCTTCGGAGATGTTCGGCGACGGTCGCGCCGACGGAATATTTTTCCAGAAGCGCCAGCATGCCGACGGCTAGGAGCGCCCCGCCCTGGAGGCTGGTGTAGAGGATGATGCCGCCGCGGAAAATGATGAAGGAGAGCATCCCGAAGGCGACGCAGCCGGTGAGGCCGCCAGCCCAGTCGTAAGTGGGGTCTTGCCCGCTTGCTCGCCATATGGCGGCGCCCAGGATCAAACCGATGCCGGCCCCCGTGAGGGCGACCGCCCACTTCATCATCGGCCAGGCCAGTGCCGCGGCGAGGAACCCGCCGATGAGGGCGCCGCCCAGGGCGGTGTCGGCTTCTTTGCCGAGGGACGCGCCGAGGTACGCCCCCACCACGCCGAAATTGAACATAATGAGATAGCGAAAAATCGGGTAGCCCCAGAGCAGGAAGATGATTCCCACCAGGAGAAGGAACGCGGCCATCCCGGGGCCAACGTCGGTGCACCAACGGATGAAATCCGCCTCGCGGGGCCAATGCCCATTGGCAGGCAGGGGTGGAAGAACGGCATCAGAAGTTGCGTCAGCCAGGGGAATCACGTTGGTCACCTTTCGTTAGAAAGTCGCCTCCCACTTTTCCCCCTCCCCATGTACTCAGGGGGAGGGCTGGGGTGAGGGTTCTTGCCATGGGCCACAACCCACGGCCGGGCCTCACGACTGACATTCCCATCGGACAACTTATGCTTTGGACTATGGAGATTCGCCGGCTTAATCGGCGGGCTTGATTATCGGCCGTTTGGGGAAGGCGATTCGCCATTGAATGGCCGATCCGATGGCGATGAGCGCCGCGACGATGAGGCCCTGGAAGGTCGCGCGCGGCGGGATCAATTGCAGGTATTGCGGGCCAGCCGACTGCGCCGCGGCGAGGGATGTCAGGAGGATGAGGGAGAGGCCGAGGATGCTCCAGAAAAGCACCGCGCCGAGCCGGCGGAACATCAATGCCAGGGTAAAGCCCACGAAGAGGGAAACGGCGGCAGCGGCCAGCGTCGGCGTGGAGATTTCCTCGGGCAAAAGTTGAGGCAGACCAACCGCGAAAGTTGGCGTGGTTGTGGGCGTAAGACTCGTCGGCCACTGCCACGGCGTCAGCGGGCCTTGCGCGGCCAATGCCGTCAGAACGGCCCAGGTGGAGAGCAGCAGACCCAGGCCGATGGCGGCGAGATAGGCGTGGGCGAGAAAGCCGAATATGCCCAGGAGCAAAGCCCCCAGTACGCAAACCGCCCAGGGGTCGATGGACCAGCCGAACCAATGCGGCAAATTAAAGCCAATCGCCCCGCCCCCTACCGTGGCGGCCAGAGCCAGCATGGGCCGGCTGAAGCGCGCGCCCAGGAGCCAAAAGCCCAGGCCCGCAACGCAAAACGCGGCGGCGAAGGCCAGGCCGATGGCGCTGATGCGGCGCGGGAGGAGGGGGAGGAGGTTCTGGAGCACGGGGAAGGCCCTTTCAATTATGGTTATCGGCACAAGGGGCGGGAAATCTTCTTAGAGGAGGTTTTGAAACCACCTCTAGGCAATTACACGGGTGTAACTGCACTTTGTGGCGACACTGCCCTTTACCCCCTCTCCATGTACTCAGGGAGAGGGTTGGGGTGAGGGTTCTTCGCCTTTCGCCACAATTGAGCGTCACACCCAATTACACGCATGGCCTGCGCGTAACGAAGATTTTGCAGCATTCGCAAGGTAGAATGGCTTTCAGGTGACTCATGGCCATTATGATCCAGCTTCCGGCGGACATCGAGCAGGAGCTTCGCCATCAAGACCCGCAGCTTGACGACCACGCTCGCGACCAGTTCGTGATCGCTAACTACCAGGCAGGCAAGCTGAGCACGGGAGATATAACGGTAATTCTGGGATTTGAAACCAGGTTCCAAGCTGAGGGTTGGCTTGCGGCTCGGGGTGTTTGTCAGAATTACTCGCTGGCTGATCTGGAAGCGGATGCCAAAACATTGGATCGAATCCTCGGACCGGTGAAATCGAGTAAACGATAAGATTCTTCACGATTCTCTGGCCCGGCATCTTTCCGCACGGCAAATTCGACGTGACCGGGGGAACTCCAGTTGATGCGTCTCTTCGCGGGATTTGCCGTGGCGGCCAGGGCCCGCATGGGTTCCCAGCCGTTTTCGGCTTGTTGAAGCGCGCGTGCGGAGCCGCTATTGTGGTGGCCATTGCAGTGCGGAAGCCTCGCCGCATCGGGGCGGCAATTTGCCTCATTCTTTGCTTACGATTTCGCATGGAGAAAACATGAAGGTGCGCTGGTTGGTCCTGCTTCTTATTTTGTGTCTTGGAG
>JBEKYH010000172.1:0-9203 GCA_049511115.1 Tepidisphaeraceae bacterium
AGGCCAATCGGGCCAAGAGCGTTTTCCTGGCCAACATGTCGCACGAAATCCGCACGCCGATGAACGCGATCCTGGGGTTTTCGCAGTTAATGCTGCGCGACAAGGATCTAACGCCGCGGCAATGCCAGTATCTGGGGACCATCAATCGCAGCGGCGAGCATCTGTTGGCATTGATCAACGACATCCTGGAGATGTCCAAGATCGAAGCGGGCCGCACGACGCTGAATCTTTCGACGTTCGACCTGCCGGTATTGCTCAAGGACCTGGAGATGATGTTCCGCGTCCGCACGGATGAAAAGAAGCTGTCGTTTTCCGTCGAGATGATCGGCGATGTGCCGCAATTCATCGTGACGGACATTAACAAGCTGCGGCAGGTGTTCATCAACGTGCTGGGGAATGCCGTTAAATTTACCGAGCAGGGCGGCATCGGCTTGCGCGTGAGCGCCGACCGAAACGGAGCAGACGGGTCGCTTTTGCAAGTTGAAATCGAGGATACCGGGCCGGGCATTGCGCAAGAGGAGCAAGCCAGGTTGTTCCGGCACTTTGAGCAGACCAAAACCGGGCGCGAGACGGGCATCGGCACGGGGCTGGGGTTGGCCATCAGCCAGGAGTTTGTGCGACTGATGGGAGGCGCGATTACGGTTAAGAGCCAGGTTGGAAAAGGGAGCATTTTCGTCATCGCGTTGCCGCTTAAGGAGGGGGACGCGCAGGCGGTGCAACTGAAGGAAAAGCCGCGGCACGTGCTCAAACTGCAACCCGGGCAGGCGACGTGCAGGGTGCTGATCGCCGACGACATCGAGGATAATCGCCAGCTTCTAGCGCAGTTGCTGGAGCCGGTGGGGTTCGAGATTCGGATGGCGACCAACGGCGCGGAAGCTGTCCACGAATTCGTGGCATGGCAGCCGAATCTGATCCTGATGGATTTTCGGATGCCGGTGATGGACGGCCATGAGGCGATCCGTCGCATTCGCGCCATGAAGGAAGGTAAGAACCCGAAGATTATCGCGGTGACGGCCAGCGCGATGGATGAGAACCGGCAGGAATTAATAGGAATTGGGGCCAACGATTTTATCAGCAAGCCGTTTCGGGAAGCAGAGCTATTTCAAAAGATTCATTCCCAGGTGGGAGTGGAATACGTGTATGCCGAAGACCCGGTGGCGGCGGTCGTGGACGATGCGGCCGAGATCACGGCGGAATCCGTTGCGGCCTTGCCGCGGGAACTGATGGGCGCGATGCGCGAGGCGGTTATCACGGCGGACCTGGATGCGGTGCTGGCGACGATTCAGGACGTTGAAGCCTGCGATCCGCGCGTTGCGCAGGGGCTGCGGCGTCTGGCGGAAGGCTTCCAATACCAAAAGTTGATCGATCTATTAGGCACGGAGGGGGCCGCCGTTGAATCGTACGAAGTCTAATACGGTGGCCGCGCAACCGGCCAGCATTTTGGCGGTGGACGACACGCCCGCCAATTTGCAGGTATTGGCCGGCATGCTCAAGGAGCGCGGATACAAAGTGCGGCCGGTTCCGAGCGGAAAGCTCGCGTTGCAGGCGGCGCGGCGTGATCCGCCGGACCTGATCCTGCTCGATATCAACATGCCGGAAATGAGCGGCTACGAAGTTTGCGAACAACTCAAAGCCGACGACAAGCTCAAGGGGATTCCGGTCATCTTCATCAGCGCGCTGACGGAGCAGTTGGACAAGGTAAAGGCTTTTGCCATGGGCGGGGTGGATTATCTCACCAAGCCGTTTCAGATTGAAGAATTGCATGCGCGTGTCGAAACGCACCTGAAGCTGCGTCGTTTGCAGATCGACGTGGAGGAATACAGCCGGCACTTGGAGGCGGCGCGCGAGCGGCTCAAGCTTGATCTGGAAATGGCGCGGCGAGTGCAAATGGGATTTCTGCCGCGGCGGCTGCCGGAAGTGGCGGGGTATGAGTTTTTCGCGCACTACGAGCCGGCTCACGAAGTCGGCGGCGATTACTACGACTTCATCCCCCTACCGCGACAGCGAGTGGCCGTGCTGGTGGGAGACGTGGCCGGCAAGGGAGTGGCGGCGGCCCTTCTCATGGCCAAGCTGAGCGCTGATGCCCGGTTCTGCATGTTAACGGAGGTGGACCCGGCGGCAGCGTTCACGAAGCTCAACTCGTTTATGAATCCGTCGGAAGTCACCGCTCGGTTCGTGACCCTGTTGGCGACGATCCTCGATCCGGTGAATCACACGGTGACGATCGTCAATGCCGGGCATCCGGCGGCGCTGGTCTGTCGTCGGGCCGCGTGCAGCGTCGGGGAGGCAATCAATAATGAGGTGAGTGGCTTTCCTCTGGGCGTCGTGGATGGCTTTAAGTATTCCTCCTGTGAAGTGGCCCTTGAGCCGGGCGACAGCATCCTGGCGTTCACCGACGGGGTCACCGAAGCCATGAACAGCGAGGACCTGCAACTGCAAACTGAAGGGGTTTATGCGGCCCTGCAAGGGGGAACGTATTCGCCGGGCCGGCTGGTTGAGCGGGTGGTTAAGGTGGTTAAGCAGTTCGCCAATGGCCGCGACCAGAATGATGATATTGCGGTGGTGGGGTTTGGGAGGATTGGGTTGGGATTAGCGGCGGGTCAGCGGCTTTTGGACTGCGAAAAAGATGGATGAACGCTGAGCGGAGGTAGGAAAGAAGAGGTTTTGGCCTGCGTCACCTTGACATGCGCCGTCCGTCCGCACACAACTCAATCCTATGGCTGACTCATCGTTCGACATCGTTTCGGAAATCAATCTTCAGGAAATGGACAACGCGATCACGCAGGCGCAGAAGGAAATCGGCACGCGCTACGATTTCAAGGGGACAGCCGCGTCGGTGGAATTCAATCGCAAGGATAAGGAGCTGACGTTGACGGCCGATGCGGAGCCGCAACTGGAGGCGGTGAGGAAGGTGGTCATCGAAAAGATGGTTAAGCGCGGGGTGGCGCCCAAGTGCATGGACCCGCAGAAGGTCGAGCAGGCAACGCACAAGACAGTCCGCCAGAAGGTGAAGCTTAAGTCCGGCATCGACAAGGAGACGGCCAAAAAGATTCAGAAGGATATCAAGGAGTTGAAGCTGAAGGTCAATGCCAGCATTCAGGGGGAGGCACTTCGCGTGAGCGGGGCGAAGAAGGATGACCTGCAGGCGGTTATGGCGCACCTGCGGGCGCACCCGCCGGAGATTCCGGTGCAGTTTAATAATTTTCGGTGAGGCGGATTCACGTCGAATGCGCCGAAGCGAGCGCCTCGTGATGCTGCGGCGCATGAACGCTCGCCTCGGGCGGCGGATGCGGGGGGCCGTTGACGCGGAAAATCAGAATCGGCACTTCCATGATTTTTTCGTGATAGAAGGCGTGGCCGTAGAGACCTGCTTCGCCGAAACATTCGCCGTGGTCACCGCAGACGACGACGGTGGCGGGTTTGCCACGTTGGACCAGGAAGTCGAGCAACTCGCCGGTGCGGGCGTCGAGGAACTCGGCGCATTTCACCTGTAAGTTGAAGGCTTCCTCATGGAATGTCCAGCACGGATCGAGCAGGCCGCGCTGATTCCACAGGCGCGAGCGGCTGAATAGCTCCTTCACTTCCGCAGCGCCGCCGTTCATTTCTTCGTGATGAAACGGGCTATGGGTCTCGCCGTAATTGACGAAGGCGAAGAAATTGCGGCGGCGGGCATTTTTGTCCAGCATTTCCATGAGCCATTGATTCTGCCGGCGGGCAACCGAACCGGTTACGAAGAATTTCTTGAACCCGTCGCGCAGAATCTCGGCGTCGCGAAACCAATCCATGGCGGCCACGCCGGCCGTGAAATAGCCGCGGCTGCGGAAACCGGCGGCGATGTTGCGGGTGCGGCGCGGGAAGGTCACCAGCGGCTTCACGTGCACGCGGCGGTGGCCGATGCGCCAAAGCTGCTGGCAAAAGCGATTGTAGAGCGGTTCATCGCCGAAGACGTGGGGCAAGAAACCCTGGAACATGGCGATGTGAGCCGGAAGGGTGTAAGTCCCCATCGCCCAGCCGCGGCGGGCGCGGGCGAAGCGGTCGAGCATCGGCGTGTTGGCTTTTACGTAGGCGTCGTAGCGGCAGGAATCCCAGGAGATGAGAAGGAAATCTTCCTCCTCACGAAGCGATTCAAACTGGCCGAATCGGAATGGAAACAAACGCATCGTTCCAACCCCGTACAAATGCACCAAACCTAAACGCGGCAAGGAAACAACTATTGGCGCGTTGAGCTTGGCACAGTGCGGATTTGTAAATCAGCGGGGGGAATTGGGCAATAGGCGCGTAGCGCCCCCCCCACGGAAGGACGGGCGTGAAGCGCGATTGGGTGAAAAGCAAAGAACCCTCACCCCAACCCTCTCGCTACGTGCAGGGCGAGGGGGTAGCGGGCAGCGTCGCCATGAATCCTACTTTATTTCGGATGGCTTTGAAGCATTGCAATTGGCGCAGTCGGGGACAATGCACTGGTGGGAAACGGCAAGTTCAGTTGTTGGACGGCGCGTGCAGACGCGGCGGGCGAGAAAATAGGAACCGACAACGAATATCCCGGCGGCAGCCTGAGATAGCAGGCTTTGCGCGGACGGATACACCGCAAACCATGTATTCATCCAATCCGGCATAGGAATACTGAGTGTCGTTGTCGAGACCCAGCCAGCCTGCTGCATTTCCTGGACGCTTTCGCCCACCATGACCAGCAGAACGGCGCCGATCATGACGCCGGTGAGCACCAGCATTCGCTTGTACGGCAGGCGATAGTGGGCCACGAAGGTCAGCCAGGCGACGATGAGCGTGAGGGCCAGGCCGATCAAAACGCCTTCCAAAACGACGTCCGAACCGGCTTTAAGACGCAGGGACTGCAAGAAAAGCACGACTTCAAAGCCTTCGCGGTAGACGGAGGTAAAGCCGATCAACATCAGGCCGCGGTAGATCGCCGAACGGCTGCGGTCGGGGGATTGGGTCAGGGCTTGTTTGCGGCGGTTGTGGTGGGTGATCCAGCCGGTCCAATAGACCTTGTGGAAAAACCAGTTCATGATGACCAGGAGGACGACAACCGCGAGCAGGCCGGTGGCCGCCTGAATGTGAAGTTCGGGGGCGTTGATATCGGAGATGATGGCCACCACGATAAACCACGTGGCGACGCTGGCCAGAAACGAGGCGCCGGCGCCCAACGCGACGGGCCGCCAATAGCCCTCTTCGGTGCGAACCAGGCTGGCGGTCAAGGCGGCCAGTACGAGAATGGCCTCTAGTCCTTCGCGGAAGACCAATATGCCGGTGTCCATGACAACGGCGGTTTTGCTCATGCCGGCGACAGTCGGATCGGGATTTCCCTGCGCGGTGACGCCTTGCCAGACCAGCAGCGACACGACTAAGAGGGCTGCCGCGGCCACGGCCGAATACCAAGCCCATCGAATCGAAGAGCGTTTGAGACGCCCGGTGACCAGAGGCGTCAACATCTGGTCGCTGGCATCAAGACTCTCGATTGCTGCGTCGTTCATAAGCCAAACTCCACGGTCGGTTCGAGTGATTCAACTCTAGTCAGGCGATTTCGCCGTAAGTTCAAGCATATAGGCAGAAAACGTGGATTTCAATGCTATTGAGACTCAATCTCAATTAATATTTAATTCGGTCGTTGTGTTAGCCGACTTTTGTGCAATTGAGCGGTAATTGAAATTCGATCTAACGTGGGCTATTCATACGCCCCCGGGTACAGGTTTGGCGATTCGTTAAGTGCAGGCCATTTCCGGGGATTAAGACGCCGCTTGACCATGCGATATCGAACCATCCTCCTCTTTGGCGCTCCCGGCGTGGGAAAGGGTACGCAGGGAAAGAACCTGGGGGCGATGCCGGGGTTTTTCCACTGCTCCTGCGGCGATGTGTTTCGGGCGCTGGACCCGCAAAGTCCGATCGGGAAGCTGTTCGCCCAATACTCGCGCACCGGCGGGCTCGTGCCGGATGAATTGACGGTCCAGCTTTGGCGCGAGACGGTCGAAGCCTGGGCGGCGGCGGGGAAGTTCAATCCGCAAAGCGACATTCTTCTCCTGGACGGCATACCACGCAGCCTTGAGCAGGCGACGATCATGGATCCCATGCTCGACGTGGCCGCGGTGGTCTATCTCATCTGCAACAACGTCGAGGAGATCGTCGCCCGCCTCCAGCGGCGGGCCAAGGGGAGCGGGCGCGTGGACGACACCAACGAGGAAGTCATCCGCCACCGCATGGATGTGTATGAGGAAGTTACGCGGCCGGTGCTGGAGTTTTACCCGCGCGGGAAAATCTTCCGCGTGGATGGGTCGCGCAGGCCGGATGAGGTGACGGGGGAGATGCTAAGGGTGTTGAAGTTCATCAAGAGATAGCCGCTTTAACAGTTTGCGTCTACAAGTTTGCCAGCATCTTTTCATATTCCGAATGGGTTCCGATGAAAAACCAGATTATCTCGTCGTCGGATTTGCGAACTCCGACCGCGCGATAGCTATCGCTAATCCGGACCGACCAAAGCGGCAGTGTTGCGTGGAGTCGCTTGAATTGAAGACCCGGATGCAACGGGTCAGCATGAAACCGCCGGTACGCCTGCCGCGCACGCTCCCGAACATCTCGCGGCAAGCGGCTATAGGATCGCCGGAACGACGGATAAAGTCAGGAGATCAAAGATTGTCCGGGTCTAACGGCTCACACGCGCCGCGCCCATCGTCCGCCAAAACTTGCTCGACTAGGTTCTTGACCTTGCCCTCATGCGCGGTAGCCGATCGCGACCAACGATCGTCCTCTCTCAACTCGTTCAACAGGAATTCCGCTAAGCGATCCTGATCGGACTCTGGGACCGCCCGGAGCTGTTCAATAGCTTGTTCCATGAGCCGCGTCATGAAAATAAGTATACCATCTCGCCCCAGCGTTTTCTCACCGCCCCCTACTGCGTCACCACATCATGCGGCCCTGGCACGATGCTGTCGGTTCCGGGGCCGCCGCGGAGGGTGTCGATGCCGGAGCCGGTGACGGCGCCGATGAGGGTGTCGTTGCCGGCGTTTCCGAGCAGGAGATCGCTGCCGCCGGCGTTGCCGATGAGGAGGTCGTCGCCAGCGCCGCCGTGGAGGGTGTTGTTGCCTGGGCCGGCGGCGAGAGTGTCGTTGCCTGAACCGCCCAGGAGGGAATCGAGACCGGGACCGCCGGTGAGGCTGTCCGGACCGGCGCCGCCGGAGAGGGTGTCGTTGCCGCTGCCGGCGACCAGCGTGTCGGCGCCGGGGCCGCCGGAGAGGCTTTCATCTCCGCCGCCGGCGATGATGGAGTCGCGGCCGGGACCACCGTCGAGGGTGTCGAAGGCGCTGTTGGATGCGACAATCGTATCCGCGCCGGGGCCGCCATTGACGTTGACGGCGGGGACGCCCGCGCCGACGGTGATGCTGTCATTGCCGGCGAGGAGATTGACGTTGATGGTGCGGACGGCGCTGGCGGTGAAGACCTGCGTGTCGTTGTCGATGGTGATCGTGATCTGGCCGGCTGAATAGGAAATCGCCGCGGTGTCCGCGCCGCTGGTGCCGGTGGCGGTGATCGTGTTGCCGGTGAGGAGGATGGAAGGGACATCGGAACTGTTTAACTGCACGGCGACGTTTTGGTTGGCGTAGGCGAAGGCGAGATCGGGCCGGCCGTCGCCGTTGAAGTCGGCCAGTGCGGCGACGGCGTCGTTGTTGAAGGTGGCGACCGTTACCGGCGCGGCGAATGTGCCGTCGCCGTTGCCCAGGAAGACGATCAATTTGCCGCCGTCGCTCGCGGATTCGAAGAGGAGCAGATCGGGGCGGCCGTCGCCGTTGAGGTCGGCAGTGGTGAGGGAATTCTGGTAGTACGCGCCGGCCGCGACGGTCGCGGAGGACGGCGTGTGAAATTGGCCGTCGCCGTTGCCGAGGAGAGTGTCGATCTGCAGGGAATTTCCCACGCCCATGGCGAAGGCAAGGTCTGGATTGCCGTCATGGTTGAAATCGGCCGCGGTGATGGAATCGACAGAGCCAGCGCCGGTGAGAGCAATGGTCCGCGCGGCGGCAAAGGTTCCGCCGCCGTTGTTGAGAAGAATCGCGGCGGTATTTCCCTCGGCGGCGATGACATCGAATTTGCCGTCGTTGGTCAGGTCGGCGACTTCCAGCACGGTCGGCCCGGCGGGAAGGCCGGTGCTGACGAACTGGGGAGATGTGAATCCGCCCGCGCCGTTGCCGGGGAAAACGTCGATGCCGCCGTTGTCGTTGGCCGCGACCAGATCGAAATTGCCGCTGCCTTCGATCTCGCCGGTAGCGATCTGGCCGGGGAGGAAGCCGAGGGAGAAGGTCTTGGGCTTTTTGAAGGTGCCGTCGCCGTTGGTGCGGAGAACCGAAGCGGATGAGCTGGTCTGCACCAGCAGATCCGGAGTGGACTTGTTGGTGAAACTGCCGGCGATGAGTTTGGCCGGTCCGTCGGGCAGGCCGTCGGAGATGGTTTGCGCGGCTTTGAATGTGCCGTCGCCGTTGCCCAGGAGAATGCTCACCGTGCCATTGGAATTGGCGGTGGCCATGTCCGGGATGCCGTCGCCGTTGAGATCGACGGCGACGATTGCGTCGGCACTGCCGCCGATGGGCTGGGGCGTCTGCGGCGTGAATGAGATGGCTGTAAGAAGCCGCCGCGATTCGAGGGATTCCAAAGCCGCGGGACTGAACTGCGTGCGCATAAGCGTGTTATCGGCCGTTGCGGCGTTCTGGCGTCAGTCTGTGGCCTGGGAGGGTGTAATACGGATCGTGATTGGTTCATGCGCGTGTTTTGGCACAGGCGTAGGGTGGGTGTACTCGCCCACCGCTCGGGTCAAATGGTGGGCGAGTACACCCACCCTACCCGAGCTGGGGCCGGCTCGGTTGGGTGACAGGTTCGGCGGAGGCTCGGCGCGAGCCCCCACCCTGACCCTCCCCCGGAAATACCGGGGGAGGGGAAAAAGGGCGACTCCGGGAAACCGTCACCTACCCGTCCTTATTGCGTTCATTGGGGTACTCCTCGCCGGGTTAGCTCTTCCCGGACCGGCGGCGTGCCGGTTAGTTTCTCCGGCGGCTTGGCCCCCGCGTCCAAAAGCACCGCGACAGCGCCGGCATAGTCCCCCTTTTTGCGATTCCATCCATTCTCCGATCCATAGATGGCCCAATTCACCGGCGTGGTTTTGAATTGTTCATCGATCAACTCGAGCGGCGGCGAGCGCAGAAGGATGT
>JBEKYH010000173.1:0-9169 GCA_049511115.1 Tepidisphaeraceae bacterium
ACGGTTGCGCCAAACCCGGCCGCCGCGCCGCCGCCGAGTCCCAGGCCCAAAACCACCACAATCAGCAACCCCAGGACGATCACCAGCCCGATTGTCTGGCGGCTGCGCGCCTCAATCCGCACATCCTTGGCGATAAGCTGAAGAAGTTGTTGCAGGGCGAGGGGCATAAGCTTCTTCTCTTTCTCCCCACATAGGGTCCGCACTGCGGACCACAACACGGCTAAACGGTCCGCAGTGCGGACCCTACGCGGTCGGCGGCGGCTGCATCTCTGGTCCCCTCTCCCTGTACGCAGGGAGAGGGATAGGGTGAGGGTTGCATTTGAGTTTGCATCGCCGCTCGGTCTGCCAAAGAACCCTCACCCCAACCCTCTCCCTGACTACATGGAGAGAGAGGAAGTCCAACGGCAATCGCCTTGCCGTCAGCCAAATCAACTTCCATGAACCCGGACATCTCCGCGAGCACCTCGCCGGCTTCCATGCCATCGGCGCGCTTGTCCAATGCAACTCTGCCGTCGCGGAGGACGACGATTCGCTCCGCCAACCGCAGGCTCTGCGAGACATCATGATTCACCATCACAATCGTCTTCCCCGCCCGATGGAGGTCTTCCAGCAGCCGCTCGACCGCCGCCGCTCCGGGAACATCCAGGCCAGCAAACGGCTCATCCGCCAGCAGCAAATCCGGTTCATGCACGAGCGCCCGGGCAATCGAGACGCGCTGAGTCATGCCACGGCTGAATACTTTCACCGCATCATCCGCCCGATTGCTTAAGCCCACGATTTCCAACAATTCCGTCGCGCGCTGCCGGGGATTGCGCACGCCGTACAACTTGGCAAACAGCTCGAGATTCTCCCGCGCCGTCAAATCGCGATAGAGCATGGATTGGTGTCCGATCAGGCCCAGGCGTCCGCGCGCCGCCAGCGCGTTCTTAGGAAGCGTCATCCCAAAGAGGCGAAGCTCGCCGCTGCTCGGGGTGGACAGCGTCGCCAGCAGCTTCAGGAGCGTCGTCTTGCCCGCGCCGTTGACGCCGAGGATCACGACGTACTCGCCGCCCGCGACCGCCAGGTCGATCCCCTTCAGCACCGGCCGGTCATCCAATGTCTTGACCAGGCCGGTCGCGGAGATCGCGCAGGGAGCTTGCGTGGAAGTTGCCACTCTATCGGCGGCCATGGCTGTTGCCTCGGTTGGCTTGCTTTGCGGTCGCCTTCACCGGCTCCGGCGTGCGCTTGACCATCAGGAGCAGCGCGCCGGCGAACAATATCACCAGCGCTCCGATCCCCGCCACGGCCTTGGCGACACTTGACCCGATCACGCCCGCCTCCGCCGGTGCGTCAGCAGGCTGATCCGCCGCTCCGGTCGGGGAGGTCGCGCCGGAAGCGGCGGCAGCCTTCAGACCGGATACGGTGAGACTCACCGACTGCCCGGCCTCGAGAGAGGTGGCCATGAAATAACGGGTCTTATTGCCCTTGTCGTCCATCTGTTCCGAGCCCATCGCCTGCAAGCCAGTGCTCGTCACGGTCGTTCCGTCATCAGGAATGAAGACCAGTACATGTCCGACTTTCGCCGGCGAAGTCGCCGTGAGCACTGCCTGCCCGTTATGGGCGGGGATCGTATATTGCAATTGATACCGCTCTTCTCCGGGCACCAGCGCCTGGCGGCTGATGAGCTTTCCATTCACGAACTGCGCGGCGCCTCCGTCGAGATCGCCGGCCGTCTTCACGTCCGTCGCGCCCGCTGACAGCGGCAGCTCGAACGTCGTCTTGTCCGCATTGCCGGTCCAGGCCTTATCGCCCGGCGTGGTAATCGCGAGCATCTCCATGACGTTAATGCCGGTCGCCGTCGGCTGAATCATCACGTGCCGCATGGTCACCGACCATGCCGGAGCCACCGTAGTTGTCTCGTACACCGGCACGTCCAGGCTCTGCACCGGATGATCCGCGTCCAGCGCCTCGCCCGCCGTTGTAAACACCACGCCGCCGTGGGTAATCTTCACCACCGGCTGAATGCCGAATCGCGCCGGCAAACCCGTCACATTAAGCGTGCCGTTGGTCGCCAGCCGCGTGCTGCTGGTATCCAGCAACTGACCGCGCACATAAAGCTCCACGGTCACCGGATCGGCGCCGATTGCCGGCCCGCCCGGCGTGCTCTGCACGGCGCGAACCTTCACCACGCCGTCGGCGGCGGGCTGCGTCGTCGCGCCGGCGCCCATTCCTTCCACGCCGGGATGTCCCGGCGGAAGCGCGCTCGGATCAGCGCTTGGATTGGCTCCGTCGAGCTGCGACAAATCGGGATGCCCCGGCGGCAGATTCGGGTTCGCCTGAGCGGACGCCATTTTCGGCGCGCTGGCGGTTAATACGGCAAAAACACAGGCAATCGCGGCGGCCGAGGTCGCCAGCACGGGCTTCTTCGCGTTCATGACAGTCTCCCTTGTATTTCGAATGAAGATCACTTCCAGCCGCGGCAGCAGGCAGATCAGTCCGCCGATCGCCACCAGCCAGCCCCCGGCCCACAGCCAGCTCACCAGCGGATTCACGATCACCTCCATCGCGACATTCGTCCCGTCCGTGTTCCAACTGGCCAGATTCACGTACACATCGCGCTTCCACGTCGATTCAATCGCCACCACGCTGCTGGGCTGATCTTCCCACTTGTTATAGAAGCGACGTTGGGGCCGAAGCGTCATCGCTCTTCCGCTCGAATCCACGGCGGTCACGCTGGCTTGGACCATGGTGTAGTTAGGTCCCTGGCTCTGGACAATCGAATCCAGCGTCACATGCATGCCGGCCACATCGGTTGATCCGCCGGGATTCAGTTGAAATGTCTGCTTGGCGCTGAATACGCTCGATCCGACCACGCCGACCACTACCATGACAATCCCAACATGCGCCAGTTGCGCTCCGTAGCGCCGCTGGTTTCCGATCAAAACGCGCGGCAGCGCCAGCAGGGCGTTCTCATGATGGCTGCGAACAATTACCGCATGAGCCAGGTCGATGACGATCACGCTCACCGCCGCGGCCGCAATCGCGGCGCACGCCACGGCCCACGCGCTATGCACGCCAATGATCCAGATGGCCGCCGCTGCAATCAGTGCAATCACCGTGGGAACAACCAGACCCGTTTTGAGGCGCCGCGCCGCGTCTTTGCCGTATCCAAGCAAGGGGCCGCAGGCCATGAGCGCCGCCAGCAGCATCGCCACCGGGCCAAACGCCTTGTTGTAAAAGGCCGCGCCAAGCGTGGTTCGCGTACCGGTAATTCCGCCGGATATGGCCGGAAAAACCGTCCCCAGGAGCACGACTACCGTGATCCCGCATAGGAGCACGTTACCCGCCAGGAATCCGCCCTCGCGCCCCAGCAGTCCGTCGATCGCGTGGTCCGGGCGCAACTTCTTCAGCCGCCAGACCAGGAGGCTCACGCAGAACACCGTCGTAATGCCCAAAAACGCCAGAAAGAAATTCCCCACCAGCGATTGGCCGAAACTATGCACCGAATCCACCAGCCCGCTGCGCGTGATATATGTTCCGAAGATGCAGAGGATAAACGTCGCCGCCAGCAACACGGCGTTCCAAATCCGGAACATGCCGCGATGCTGCTGCACCATGATCGAGTGAAGAAACGCGGTGCCCGTGAGCCAGGGCAACAGCGAGGCGTTTTCGACTGGGTCCCACGCCCAATACCCGCCCCAGCCCAGTTCGACATACGCCCACTTGGCGCCGAGCAGAATGCCGATGGTCAGGAATAACCAGGCCGCCAGCGCCCACCGCCGCGCGGAGCCAATCCACTTTTCATCGCCCCCTCCGCAAATCAGCGCCCCCACCATCAAGGCAAACGGAATGGTGAATCCCGCATATCCCAGGAACAGCGTTGGCGGATGTGCGATCATCCCTGAGTCCTGCAGCATCGGATTCAGCCCGTTTCCATCGGCCGGCGCTGTCGCGATTGTCGTGAACGGATCAGCCGCGAAGAGAATCAACAGTCCAAAAAACCCACAGACAGTCGCCAGGGTTGCAGTGACCGCCGCCGATTGCCCGATGGATTGCTCGCGATTCAAGGTAAACACCGCCACCGCGCTCATCGCGGCCAGCAGCAGCGCCCACAGCAGCAGGCTACCTTCCTGGCCCGCCCAGAAGGCGGCCAGCTTGTATCCCGTCGGCAGCGCCCGCTCGGTAAATTCCGCGACATAATTCAAGGAAAAGTCGCTATTCAACAGGCTCGCCACCAGCGCCGCCGACGCAACGCCAAACATCAGCGCCACCGCCGCAATCGCGCATCGCGCCGCGAGCAAAGCCTTTTCCGCCTGGAATCGCACCGCCGCGAGCGACGCCAAAATAGCCGCCGCCGCGAGCAACACCGCCAGAGTCAGGCCGATTTCGCCGATCGTGCTCATGATGCCGCTCCGGTCTTCGTTTCATATTTGCTGGCGCACTTGGTCATCATCACGTCCGCCTGAAACTTGCCGGCGGCGTTCAACTGCCCTTCGACGATCACGTCGCGCCCCGCCTGAAACATGTCGGGGATCATGCCGTGAAATTCGACGGGGATTTGGGCGTTTGTGCCCTTGAGCAAAAAGTTCGCCGTCAGCGCCGCCGGCGATGATAAGAATTGATCCTTCTCCACCGTCCCATACAGCCGCACGCGCTGCGTTTTGTATTGCTCGCCCGAGGTGAATTGATCGACGCTCAGGTGATACACCCACCCTTGCCGCGCTCCGGCGAACGCCAGGTAGCTCAGCGCCCCGACAAACACCACGCTGGCAATTCCGATCTTTAATCCGATGCGATTCATGGCTGCTCCCGGCTAAGGAACCGCCTCATCTATCACAATTCCGGTGCCAACCGCCGAGAATCGAATATCCCGCCCTCTAGCCCCCTGGCAGCGGTAATTCCTTCTCAAAGTTGGGAGACCCCGCGCGGTGAGCCTCCCCGCGCTGGGAACCGACCACGCGTCAAACCCCTCAAAAACCCACGAGTTGCCGCAAAGGCATTCTTTCTGAGGTGGTATGGAACTTGCCCAATAGCCTTGCAGCGTAGGACCCAGACCAGACGGCGCTGATCGGTGCGTACCGATGCCCGTTTTTGAAAGTCCAATCAGACAAGGAGAACCCCAATGAGACATCCCAAGTTATGGCTTGGGACTGTCGCACTTTGCTTCTGTTTCGCGGCGCAAGCCATCGCACAGAGCATTTCGACCAGTCCCCACAACCTCAACAATGTTGAGACCGGAGCGACGTACACCACGGGTGGCGCTACGGTTTCAGTTACAGGCCCGAAGACGACCGGTGAAATCTGCCGGCCGTGTCATACGCCTCACATCGCCCCCTACAACAGCGGCGATCTGCTGTGGAACCACGACGTGAACATGGGCGCGACTTACACCATGTACACCGCCGTTCACACCACGGCTAACAGCGGCCCCGGCGGCAGCAGTTCCAACCCCGAGTTGGACACCACCAGCCGCCTGTGCCTCTCCTGCCATGATGGCGCCATTGCCGTTGACAGCTACGGCGGCTCCACCAGCGGCACCCTGTTCATGGGAAGCATCGCGTCGAAGTACGGAACCGGCCAAGACATGATCGCCGGCCCGTCACACAACGATCTGTCGGCTGATCATCCGGTCGGCGTCGGATATCCGGGCTTGTCCGCGACCATTAGCGGCAGCGGCGCGGTTTCCGGCGAATCCTGGACGCCCGTCACGGGATATAACGATCCGACACAGACCAACTTCACCTCCGGCGGCGTTGACGGCCTGGCGGCGGTGAACCTCGTCCCCCTGCCCAACGGGCTGGTGGGCGTCGGCTGCGGAACCTGTCATGAACCCCACGACTTCACTCAGTTGTTCGTGCGCATGAACAATTCCGGCAGCGCCCTGTGCCTCAAGTGCCACAACAAATAAGGAAGGCGCCGATGCGCGTCGGCTACGAATCGCGCTCGACCGCCTGGCGGGCCGGTCCCGAAAGACCGGCCTCGCCAGGGGCCTTACAGATCGGTTTACGCCTCGATTTGCGTCCGTCTGGTCAGTCTACGCTAAACAACGACGCAAACAAATATGGTGAGTTATGAACGCGAAACTGTACAGATCCTTTCAAATCCTCCTGCTGGGCTGCACGTTGGCGCTTTTCGCCGGGTGCGCCGCTGAATCCACGACGACCGACACCACAAAGGTCTACAGCCTCTGGCCGCCGTTCCCGCAGGAGCCGCGCATTCTCTTCCTGGCCAGCTATTCTTCGAACACCGATGTTGAGCCGCCCAAGACAAAAATGGATCAGATTCTCTTCGGCACGACCCCCACGTCCCAGGTTCCCATCGCGAATCCCTACGGCGTGGCCATGTGGAACGGCCGCATCTATGTCTGCGATACCCGCAACCCGGCCGTTGAGATTCTCGATCTCCGCAAGCATGACATGGAACTCATGAGCGCCCCGGAAGCGGGCAAGCTTGCCAAGCCCATCGCCATCGCCATCGCCCCCGACGGCACGAAATACATCGCCGACGGCACGCTCGGCACGATCGCCGTCTTTGACGCGAGCGACCATTACGTCCGCCAGATCGGCCACGACAATTTCCGGCCCGTCGGCGTCGCCGTCCACGGCGATCTGCTCTATGCCACGGATTTCAAGGCCAATCACATTGAAGTCTTCAACCGCCTCACCGGCGCTTCGGTGCGAATCATCGGCGAGCCCGGCACGAAGAAAGGCCAGATGGTCGGCCCGCTTGGCATCGCCACCGACTCCCAGGGAAACGTCTACGTTGATGACATCATCAATTGCCGCGTCCAGAAATTCTCTCCCGACGGAAAACTCCTCGGCGAATTCGGCTCCCTCGGCGATCACCCCGGCAGCTTCACGCGCCCCAAGCACATCGCCGTGGATAACGACGGCGTGATCTACGTTGTCGATGCCGCCTTCCAGAACGTGCAGATGTTCAACAGCAAGTATGAGGCCCTCCTCTTCTTCGGCAACGCCGGTGATTACGCCGGTTCCATGGACCTGCCCGCGGGAATCACCCTGCACGAAGGCGATCTCGATCTCTTCGCCGACCGCATCCCCTCGGCCTTTCAGGCCCAGTACCTGGTCCTGGTGACCAATCAGTTCGGGCCTCACAAGGTGAGCGTTTATGCGATGGGCCACCTCAAGCCGGGACGAACGGTGAATGATCTGGCGGGCAGCAATGGCGTGGATTCTCCCGGAACGACGACCCAGCCGGCGACCGGCGTCGGCGCGCCGCTCCCTGAACAGGCGCAATAGGCGACTTTTTATGTCGGGCGCACAATGGCTGTCACAAATAGACATTTTCATACCAGCCCCCGGACGATCCGCGCCATCGTCCTGTGCGCGCTGCTGTCCATGCTCCTGCTGGGCTGCTCGGTCGCCCGCGATTACAAAACCCTCAGCTTCTTTTTCGACGGCGTTCCCGACCCCAACGCGCCGGTAAGGCCTGTCGAGGTCGCGCTGACCAACACGCCGCATACCCCGAATCAGCCCGACGCCCCGGTCAAGCTCTACCGGCATAAGCCCTACGCCGACGGCAAATGCACCGACTGCCACACGTCCGATAAAAAGCAGCTCATCACGGTAAAGGCCGACCTCTGCGTCAAATGCCACCAGCCTGCCGTCCACCAATATGCCCTGATGCACGGCCCGGTCTCCGTCGGCCAATGCCTCTGGTGCCACGAGCCGCACGAGTCCGACCAGCAATATCTGCTGAAGACAACGGCCCCCGAACTATGCCTGCAATGCCACGACCGCGAGCTACTGCCGTCGGATAAACCGCACCAATCTGATGACGCCAACTGCCTCACCTGCCACGTCGGCCACGGGAGCCCCAAAGCCCTGCTCCTTCGCGTCGACAATCCGACGCTTCCGCCGATTTCGACGCTTCTCGTCAGCACCACTCAACCGTCGCCACCCGACGGAGGCTCACAATGAGAGGCCTCCGTGCCTCCATCCGCGCCGCTTGGGCCGTGCCGGCCCTCGCTGTCGTCATTTGCGCGGCGCCCCTGGCCCGGGCCGACGATCAAACCGGCCCCGTCGTCGTCGGCGGCCACCCCACCGCGCCCCTCTTCGGCATGGACCGCCCGACGGGCAGCGTCACCTTCGACTACGTCTACGAACATGACACCACCAAACAGCAGGGCATCACCTCCGGCACCACCGACAATCGCGCCCAGGAAACTCTCAACGCCCTCACTCAAGCGTATGTCTTCAGCCCCGGCTTCCTCGACATCAGCCTTGGCGGCCTTATCGGTTTGCAGCAGGAAACCTTCAGCGAACCCGGCCAAACCCGCAACAGCGACGGCATCCTTGACGGTTGGGACGTCTCGGGCAACTTTCTCCGCGATGAAGGCTCCCCGCTTACCCTTTACACCCAGCGAACCCAGCAAATCATCACCCCCGACTTCTCTCCTTCGCTCGATAGCATCAATACCACTTACGGCGGCACGCTTAATTGGCAAAATAATTACGCCCCGACTACTGTCCAGCTCTACCATGACGATGAAACCCAGACCCAGGCGGGCGGCGTTCTCAATTATGAACTGAGCCAGGATGTCGCCCACTGGCACACCGATGTCATCAACCTGCCGCACCAGTCCCTGGTGTGGGATTTCAACTATCAGAACACCACCGAAAAAGAGCAGGACAGCCCCTCGATTCACTACGAGGACTATGACGCGAGCCTCACTCACGTGCTCAATTTCGGCCCGACGGGCGCCAATTCCCTGACCAGCGCCGCCTCCCTTTCCGATCAGGTCGGCGACCTTGGCTACGATGAATTGGACCTCGACGAAAATCTGCTTTTGCAGCACACGCCCAATTTCCAGACTCACTATGACTACACGTTCGATTCCACCAACCTCGACGGCGTCGACCAGACCGACAACAAGCTGGACATCGGCTTCGTCCACCACCTCTTCGAGAGCCTGACCACCACCGCCGACGCCGGGGCCTCTCTGTTCGACGAAACCGGCGGCGGCGATGTGCAACAGTATTTTGGCGATGTCAATTTCGGCTATCGCAAGGAAATCCCCGAGGGGCTGCTCCTGGGTAACCTCAGCCTCGGCTACCAGTGGCAAAAGACCGACGAGGTCGATGAAGTCACACATTTCATTAATCAGGTCGAGACCTTCAACATTTCCCAGCCCCTGGCATTGATCCAGACCAACATCGACCCCAAGTCC
>JBEKYH010000174.1:0-9147 GCA_049511115.1 Tepidisphaeraceae bacterium
CTCTGGCAGGCGTGCATGTGCCAAAAACATCCGTGCACGTTGATCACCTTGCCGAGGCCAGGGAGAACGATGTCCGGCGTTCCGGGAAGGTCTCGCCGATGGAGGCGAAAGCGATAGCCGAGGCGATGAACCAACCGCCGCACAATTAATTCAGGGGTCGTATCACGCGACTTCACCGCCGCCATGATTTGCGGGGACATCGGCCGGCGGCACACAGGGCCGGGAATTCAACTTGAGCCGTCGGGGCAACCGAATCGACATCGATCGACCAAGGCGTGCTGTTTCCGCCCGCGCGTTGTAGCACCTGAAGAGATACTGCATGGCCTCTTCGTGCGACCAGTTCGCGGCTGTATCGGAACAACTCGCTATACCGGAGACGAAGTCCTCAAAACTCCTGACACTTGAGTAGTCTACACAGGGAAGTCCTCTCAAGGCCCTGCGAAGTAGAACGCCATGGTTCGCGGGTACGATTACGCGCGTGAAAAACCTACACTCTGCGAAAGCTTCGCGACACGCAAAATATGCGTCGTCATTTAGGATAGGAAAGAACAGGTACGTCATCCCTTCCAACCGCCAACTCCCGCGCCGCGACTCATCAATGGTTGGGCGCGGCCTTACGTTTGCAAACGTCGTCGCAATGGCAAGGTCGAGGGAAGCGAGGATAAACGTCCGCGTGAACTGCGTCTGACGCATTTCACGCGGGACCTGCGCCAGAAGATCGAGTGCCACCGTTCCCCCGTCCTGCTGCCGCCAGTCTTGTCTGAGATAGAGCATGATGGTGTTCCGATTTTGGGAGCGTTCTACCTTGCTTCCAACATAAGAGCAAAATGAAAGTTGTTTCACACGCCCGATTATGCCGCCATGCGGGCCACGAACAGCCAGCTAGGGAGGGCATCGCCCACCATTACTAATTTCGGTGCCCTCGTGAGCCCCCGACAGTCATCCCCGTGGCTTCACCTCGTCAATCTCTGGCACATCCCCAACGGACCGCAGCAACTCGATCACTGGCGTCGCACCCAGCCCATTCTCCGGAACCAGGAAGCTCCGCCCGTCATCAAGAAAGTAGACGTAGCCACATGCGTCACACCCGCCGACCGGGTGCAGGAAAATGGCCCATCCGTTCGGCCGGCGCTCAATCTGGACGTCGGGGACTTTGCAATCAAAATAGTCGTGACTGCCTAGCACAATTCGAATACCGTCCGCTGGCCGGACCAGTACCGGAACGCGCGGATCGTCGAACTCCTGCTTCTCGCCCCTCTGCACGGGGGCCGAATCTCCGTAATACGTCGGGGCGTAAACCTTCAACTCTTGCATAAGTGCTCCTCTTATTGAGTGCTCCGATTTTGGGAGCATCCTACCCTGCTTCCATGATAGGAGCAATGAGAAAATCGGTTTACACAGCCGAGTACACCGCCCTGCGAACCGCGCTCAGAGAATCGAGGGACAAAGCCGGCCTTTCCCAGCGCCAACTCGCCGAGCGTCTCAAAGTTCCCCATAGCTGGGTGGCTAAGGTCGAAAGTGGCGAGCGCCGAATCGATCTGGTCGAGTGCGGATGGTTCCTCGCCGCATGCGGTGTCGATCCGCTCGCCGTTTTCAAGCGATTGGTGCAGCAGTACCCCGCGTCGTCTCCCCGGCGCGTTTCAAAGGGAGGGCGCTGACCATGTCGCTCGCCCCCGACGACCATCGCCGAAAGCTTTTGCAGGCAGCATTCCAGATGCCATCCGTGCAAACGATGGTGTCCCGAAAATCCAGCATCACCAATGCGTTTGTAAGCGCCATCATCCCCGTCATTGAGCCGACACATGAGCAGATCGAGGAGGCATTGCGAATTCTCGGCATGGAGCCGCCCGACGTCCGCTGTGCGTTCTGCGGCGATAAGGCAAGCGAATGGGACCACCTTCGCCCCCTCGTGCTTGCCCGCCGGCCGACAGGCTATGTCTCGGAAATTGCAAATCTGGTCCCCGCCTGCGGGAAATGCAATCAGAGCAAAGGCAACAAACCCTGGCGGGATTGGATGCTAAGTAAGGCCCGGCTCTCACCGACAGGGCGCGGCCTTGCCGGCGTGGCGGAGCGAATCACGCGCCTCGAAGCTTACGAGAACTGGCTCACACCGACGCGAGTCGATTTTGTATCAGTGCTGGGTAACGAAGGGTGGGAAAAATACTGGTCAATGTGCGAGGCGGTCATCGAAGAGCTCCGCGAATGCCAGACGATTGCCGACGCACTCCGAAGAAGAATCGGCGACGCACTCAAAGCGTCCAAGCCGCCGACTTAGCCCACTTCCGCCTACCCCCCAGTTTATTCCCCATTCATCAAACCCCCTTTTCACCCCCGCCAGGCCACTTCACCCCATGTTACACTTTTTTCTCCATGCGTCCGCGTCACATTCCCCCTCCCCGCCCTAACCAGAGCCTCTCCATCCCCTTACGCGCGAAATTATGTTAGCATATACTTTAATTAACCCCAAAACCACTGTAACATCTGTAACATCCCGGCCTGCGGCCGTCCCTGATCGACTTTCGACTCTCTCCCATCGACTCTCTCGCGGCCAACCCGCCTGTCACCCCCTCACCCTGTCACCCCCTCACCTTGTCACCCCCTCACCTCGCACCCCGATGACATCCATCATGTGAAGCTCGCGTTAGCTTCGGCAGCTTTGCTTGGTGTATCGAGCGCCCGCAGGGTCCGCATCGCGGACCGTATTTTCGCGGCTACCCAGAGAGGTCCGCCGTGCGCGCCGTGCGGACCCTACACGAATCACGCACATTCATTTACGCCGATCTGGCCAGCGGCGCCGGCTCGGCAATGAGTTGTTTGCGGATGAGTTGCTCAATTTGTTGCGCCGGTTGCGGGCGGCTGAAGAGGTAGCCCTGGAAGAGGTCGCAGCCGACGCCTAACAGGAAGTCCCATTGGGCGCGGGTTTCGACGCCTTCGGCGACGACGATCAGGCCCAGGCTCTTGGCCAGCGCCGCGATGGCGCCGACGATGGTGCGGCCGGCGCCCTTGCTCTTTTCCACGTCCATGGTGCTGATGAAGCCGACGTCGATCTTGAGCGTGTTGAGCATCAACCGCTCGAGGTAAGCCAGCGACGAATAGCCGGTGCCGAAGTCATCGATGGCAACGGCGACGTTCATCTCGCGCAGGCGGTTCACCTTGTCGGCGGCGTCGCGCATGTTCTTGATGAGCAGCGTTTCGGTGAGTTCCAGTTCGAGCCAGGGCCCGTCAATCGCGGCCGATTTCATTGCCGCGGAAACGTTTTGCAAAAAGTCAGCCTGGGCAAATTGCATCGTGGAGACGTTCACGGCCATCGGCGTAAGGGGCAATCCCGCATCGATCCATTGACGCGTCTGCCGGGCGGCCTCCTGCAAAACCCATGTGCCGAGCGGGACGATCAGGCCGGTGGCTTCGGCGAGGGGAATGAACTTGGCGGGAGGCACCATGCCGAGCTTGGGATGCTGCCAGCGCACCAGGGCTTCCAACCCCGCGAGCATGCCCTGGCGGTTGACTTTGGGCTGATAAAACAGGCGTAATTCGTTATTGGCGACGGCCTGGCGGAGAGAATTTTCCATGTCGAGCTGGGCGATGACGCCTTCGCTCATTTCGGCGGCAAACGGGCGCGCCGTATTGCGCCCGGCGTCTTTGGCGCGGTAGAGGGCGAGGTCGGCGTTCTTGAGGAGGGAGGCGAGGTCGGTCCCGTCGCGCGGGCAGATCGCCGACCCGATGCTGACGGTGATGAAGAGCCTGCGCGAGCGCAATTCGATGGGAGTGCTGAATTCCTCGATGAGCATCCGGGCGACGCGCTCGGCGTCGTTGGGGTCGGTGAGGTCGGTCAAAATCGCGGCAAATTCGTCGCCCCCCATTCGGGCCAGCGTGTTACAGGCGCGCAGGCGGCGGCGCAAACGATGGGCAACCTGGCAGAGAAGTTCGTCGCCGGCCTGGTGGCCGTAAGTGTCGTTCACGTGTTTGAAGCGGTCCACATCGACCAGCAGCACGCCGGCGGGGCGGCCGCTGCGCGCGGCGGAGGTGAGTGCCTGCTCAAGTCGATCCGAAAAAAGGACGCGGTTAGGCAGTTGCGTCAGGGCGTCGTGATGGGCCTGGAAGGTAAGCTGGTCGGTCAACTCGTGATGTTCCATGGCGATGCTGGTGAGATCGGCGGCCAGCTTGAGCAGTTCGATGGCCGACGCCGACGGTCGATCCTCATCGCGGCGATAGATCACCAACGCGCCGGAAATATCCCAGTGACGCGAACGAATCAGCACGGACCAGCAGGATCGCAACCCGTGCTCGAGCAGGGCGGGGCGAAGTTCGTCCCATGCCGGGTCGGTCAGGAGATTGCAGCACAGGATGCGGTCGGGGCTCTGGGCAGCGAGTTCGCTGAAGCGAGCCACCAGCGTGTAAAGCTGCCGCTCGATGGAGGCGGAGATGGACGGCGGGAGATTTGGCTCGCAGTGGTAGACAGTGCCCGCGCTGATCATGATTCCCGCGGCGACGGCGCGAGGCTCCTCGCGCTCGGCGGCCTCGATGAGGCGGCGCAGGATGTCATTCAACATGCGCCCCTGGGCGATCATTTCCAGGACGTCGGCGCGCACCTGCTCGCGATGTTCCATCTGCTTGCGGCCGGTGATGTCGCGGGCGGAGGCATGAATCTCACGGACGGCGCCGGAGCGCGGATCGGTGACCATGCGGCAGGTCGATTCGAGCCACACGTATTCGCCGTCGCGGCGGCGGAAGCGGAACCGCACGGTGCCGGTTTCCCCGGCGGCGGGGCGCGCGGCGAAGCATTCGGCGACGGCCTGGCGCTCTTCGGGGTGCACAAATTCCTCGAGCGCGCGGCCCATGAGTTGTCCGGCGGCATAGCCGAGGATGGCCGTGCAGGCAGGCGAGACGTAAAGGTAAACACCGTCGGGGGCGTGGCGCGAGATCACATCCGAGGAGTTTTCAGCGAGAACGCGGAAGCGCTCTTCGCTGTCGCGCAGGACAATCGCTTTCTGCTCCAGGAGATCCATCAATCGCTTGGCCTGCAGGCTGGAACGCACGCGGGCGCGCAATTCGGCGGGCTCGAAGGGTTTGACGAGGTAATCGCTGGCGCCCATTTCCAGCCCGCGGACTTTTTCATCGGTGCTGGACGCGCCGGTCAGGAAGATGACGGGGATGTCGGCGGTGGCGGGGTTTCCCTTGATGCGGCGGCAGACGTCAAAGCCGTTGGTGCCGGGAAGATCGACGTCGAGGAGGATCAGGTCGGGGCGCTGCGAGAGGGCGACGGACGCGGCTTTCTGGCCGTCATCGCAGGAGATGATCTCAAGCGACTCACCGGTCAGCCACGCGCGCACCAGCTCGTGAACATCGGGCGAGTCATCAATGATGAGAATTCGCTCGCTGGCCATATTGCTCCTTACTGCGATCGTAACCGTCGATCTGCCGGATCATCGTTACCAGTTCGTCGATTCCAGCACGGATGGAATCAAGCGAGGGAGAGCCGGCTTCCGCGGAAGAGGCCGCGGCTGGGGACTGGCCCATCGCTTTAATGAGTGATTCGGTTTTGGCCGCCGTCGCGGTGATGCGCGGAAATCCATAGCCCGTTCCGACTCCCTTGAGCTGATGCACGAGGCGTTTCAATTCCTCGATGTTCCGTTCTTCGAGGAATGAGATCAGTGAATCCACGCGCGCGGGCAGGCGCCCAATGAATGCAACGACGGCCTGGCGCATGGCCGCCTCAGCGCCGGTGGCGGAGGCCGGAATTTGCGGCGCGGCGCGCTTCGGCTCTGCCTGCGGCGCTGTCGCGGCGTCGGGCGACTTGGACTGGCACAGATAATTCTGAATGGTCCGCAGCAACAGTTCCTTATCGATGGGCTTGGTGAGGTAATCGGTGCAGCCGGCCTGGAGGCACTTGGCGCGGTCGCCGGCCATGGCGTGGGCGGTGAGGGCGATGATCGGCAGCTTGCAGCCTTTTTTGCGCAACTGCTCAGTTGCCTCGTAGCCGTCCATTTCCGGCATCTGCATGTCCATGAGAATTACGTCGAAGGGTTCTTTCTCGACACATTCCACGGCGATGCGCCCATTGGGGGCGAGCACGACTTCCGCGCCGGCCATGGTCAGATGCAACGTCAGCAGGTGCTGATTGTCGATCCCGTCCTCGGCAAGGAGGATTTTGCCTGACAGCGCAATCTGCCCCTCGGGCGCCGATTGCGGTCCCATGGAGACCATCGATTCGGTCAACTTGTCGCGCATGGGGACGTTGTCGAGCGGGCCGCCGTCGACGCGCAGACTGAAGACACTGCCGCGGCCCGGCTCGGATTTCACGGTGAGATCGCCCTGCATGTGGTTGGCCAGTCGCTTGGAGATCACCAGACCCAGGCCGGTGCCGCCGTACTTGCGGCTCATGGAGCCGTCGGCCTGGACAAAGGGCTGGAAGAGGCGGCCGATCTGCTCGGCGCTCAGGCCGATGCCGGTGTCGCAGACATCCACGCAAATGCGGCTGGTAGCGGGCAGGTTTTCCACCCAGACTTTCAGCCGCACCTCGCCCTTTTCGGTGAACTTGATGGCGTTGGCCGTGAGATTCATGAGCACCTGCTTGAGACGCAGCGGATCGGTGGCGTTTTGCTCGGGGATGGGGCCGATGAATTCGACCTGAAGCGACAGGTCCTTGACGATTGCCTTGGAGCGGAGGGACGAGGCGACCTCGATCACCGTGCGGGCGATGTCGGTGGGGATTTTCTCGACGGTCATTTTCTCCGCCTCTATCTTGCTGATATCCAATATGTCGTTGATCAAGTCCATCAAATGGCGGGCGTTGCGCCGCACGACCTGAAGGGAATTGAGGCGGTCCGACATGGTCTGGCCGGGCTGGAGAAGCAGGTCGGAATAGCCCAGGATGGCGGTCATGGGCGTGCGGATTTCGTGGCTCATGTTGGCGAGGAAGGCGGATTTGGCGCGGCTGGCCTCTTCGGCGCGGACTTTGGCCGCGGAGAGCTCGACCGTGCGGGCCTTTACCATTTCCTCGAGGTGATCGCGATGGACGGTCAATTGCGCGTCGCGCTGCTGAATCTGATCCAGCATGGCATTGAAGCAATCGACCAGGGTGCCCAGTTCGTCGTCGGTGGTTTTCGCGGCGCGCGCCGAGTATTTGCGGTCGTTGGAGAAAGCCCGGGCGGTTTCGCTCAAATTGCGCACGGGACGGATGATGGAGCGCTTGAACCGCGCGGCGAGCGCCAGGGCGACTGCCATGCCGGCCGCGGCGGCCTCGACGCACACAGTGATGTACTTGCGCGCCTGAGCGCGGAGGGCGTCCAGGTCGGATTGCACGTAGACCAGTCCGATGTAGCGGCCGTGCAAATCCACGGGCCGCCAGACTTCCAGCCGGTCATCGCCCAGGCGGTAGTCGGCGCGCGAGGAACGATCGACGTCGGGCAGGATGAACACGCCGTCGCGGAAGTAACTGGCCAGGCGCTTTCCCGATTCGTCGCAGACGTACGCGGCCACGACATGAGGCTCGGCCCGCAACGTGGCCAGAGTTTGCGTGGCGTCGTTCTCATCATGGAACGAGACCGAGGCGGTGCAGTTGCCGGCGATGATGTTGGCATGGGTGCGCGCGTCATTGATGAAGTCGTCCAAATAAGTTTGACGGTCATACACCACCAGCGCCCCGCAGGCCGCCAGGAGCGCGGCGGAGGTCGTGACGATGCTCATCACCAGCAATTTCGCTCTCAGGCTGTTCATCGCCAACATGGCATTGCCTTTCGTTCGTTCAACGCTGGTAGATGCGCGCCAGTTTCATGAGCTTGGCGCTGACTTTGAGCCGCGCGGCGTCGGTCGCGGCGGGGTCGATCTCAAAACGCATTTTGTTGTCTTCCAGGAAAAAGCGGATTTCGCCGCCGGCGGCCATGAAGCGGTCGCTTTCTCCGACGGTCAGCACGGGGGCGTTGGCGATCTTGCCCATAATGGCCGGCAGTGCATCGTCGTCACCGGCCGGAACGAACAGCACCTGGCACGGCTCCATCTGATCGGCCGAGGGAAAATGACGCACCACAATCTGGCGGCCGTCCACGGTCTTGCCGGCCATCGCCTGCTCGAGCGCGCCACCGAACGGGTCATCGCCGACGACGGCCACGATGAACGGGGCGTCCTTGGCTGTGAACGCATCAGGGGGCCAGGTGATGAACTCCATGAAATTAAAAATAAACGCCGCCTTGATTTCGTATTCGCGCGCCGTCGCTTCACGCGCCGCCGCTACGGCCCGGGAAGCAGCCGCCAGGGTCAGGGTCAGCAGCAGGACGATGATTAACTTCACAACATCGCGAAACATATGGCCCGATCATCTCTGCCCACATTTTGGCGGTCGCAGACGCTCCTTTGCTCAAAATGACCACGAGCAGCGCACGAAATAGGACCGCTGAATTTCGTCCGACATCACGCTGCTGTTGAAATTGCCGAACTCGGAGTGGCGGTTTTGCAGCAGGTTCTGCACGCCGGCCGTGAAGGAGAGGTTGGGGCGCGGCTCCCATTGCAGGTTCAAATCCAATCGTGTGTGCTCGGGGACTTTTTGCGATTCCAGAGGCGGCGCCGCCAGCGTCGGCAACGCGTCCACGTAATAAACCGACGTGTTGAACTGAAGGTTCTTCGTAATATCCAGGTATGAGTGAAGCTGGTACTGGTTCTGCGGCGCGCTCCCGTCGACCGACTCGCGCACGACCAGCGGGACGTTCTCGCCGGTGTCGTTCTGCGGCTCGACAAACGCTTTGAGAAGGGAGTAGCTGCCGGACAGGCGCCATTCTTCGGTCACCTGCCAATTCGCGGAAACTTCCGTGCCGTAGGTGTCGCCTTTGAGCGTATTGTCGTAGCCAACGCCGTACGGGATGAAAGTCGGCGTCAAAAGGGGCGTGTAGTTGATCAGGTCGCGATATGAATTGTAGAAGCCCGTGATGTCCGCCGTGAATGATTTGGCGGGCTGCGTCTTGTAGCCGGCCTCGTAGGAAATGGTCTGCTCGGGGCTGAGGTCGCGGTGGTTCACCTCAAAGCCGCCGAGGTCGAGATTCTCTTCCTGGTACAGCGAGGGGATGCGGACCGAGCGGGAGACCGCGGTCCAAAACGAGTTTTGATCGTCGGGAGTAAATAGCAGCCGCGTGCCGGGCTGGACCTGGAAATTGCCGA
>JBEKYH010000175.1:0-11205 GCA_049511115.1 Tepidisphaeraceae bacterium
CAGCGCCCGAGAGCTATACCGTGGTGGGCAATCCGACGGACGTTATCGCAACCAACCTGGGCAACGGGCACTATGACATCGTCGTGGCCAGCCCGGTCGCTGAGACGATTTCCGTTCTCATGGGAAATGGGAGCGGGCATTTTGCGGCGGCCACGACGCCAATCACGGACGTCAGGATCAGCAGCGGTCCCGACGCGATTGCCAGCGCGGATTTTGATAACAATGGCAACGCCGATCTGGTCGTGGCCAACGGCACCGACACCGATATCAGCGTCTTTTTCGGCAATGGCGACGGGACATTCAACACTTCGCCAGACACCTACTCCGTGGGCGACGAGAATGCGTTCGGCGTGGCGACGGGGTTGTTGAACGCCGACAATTATCCCGATATCGCGGCGATCGATTCCGTATCTGACGACCTCTATGTGTTGCTCAACAACGGCCCGGATAGCGAAGGCGGGCAATTCAGCGAGCCGGAGGAGTACTCCGTCGGTTCGTTTCCGACCTCGCTGGCGATTGGCGCGGTGGCCGGCGACGGCAATCAGGATATCGTCGTCACCAATAAATACTCCGGGACCGTCAGCGTGCTTGTGGGCAACGGCGAGGGCGGGTTTACCAGCAATACGCAATTTCCCGCGGGACTCTACCCGTTCGACGTGGCCATTGGGGATGTGAACGGCGATGGGAATGACGACCTGATCGTCGCCAATTCCGGCGGCGAAGGCGGCCCGCAGTATTCCTTGTCGGTGCTGCTCAGCAACGCCAACGGCACGTTCGCGCAGCCTGTGACCCTGAGCGTGGGCAATTATCCCACCTCGGTGGCGGTGGCCGACCTGAATGGCGATGGGCTGAATGATATCGTCGCCGCGAATTACAACAGCAACACGCTGAGCGTGTTTCTGTCGAATTCGGCGGCCACACCGGATACGAACACGGCGAAATTCCTTCAAGGGCAAATTACGCCGACGGGAAGCGGTCCGGTCGCGGTCGTGAGCGCCGACCTCACCCCCAATACCAGTTCGATCGTCGATCTGGTGGTGGCGCCTCGCAACACCTACGACGTCGACGTATTCATGGGCAACGGAAACGGCACCTTTGCCGCGCCCATGACGCTGACCGTCCCAAACCAGCCGTCGGCGGTGCTGGTCGCGGATCTCAACGGCGACGGCATACCCGACATCATTGTCGCCAGCACTTCCGGCGGCAACGTGACGGTATTCCTCGGCAACGGGAACGGGACATTCAAGGCGGGGATAACCACGATCGTGCCCAACGGGGTGTCCTATGGCGGGCAGAGCCTGGCTGCGGCGGACTTCACCGGCGACGGCAAGATGGATGTGGCGGTGGCGTGCGGTTACGGCGGTTATGTCGATGTGCTCGTCGGCAACGGCGACGGCACCTTCCAGAGCTCGCCGCTGACTTATTCACTGGGGCAGTGCCATGACTATGCCCTGGCGATCTCGGCCGGTGATCTGATATCCGGCGACGACCATCCCGACTTTGTGGTCACTAACAGCCGTTACGATGTGGTGGATGTTTTCCTCAACAATGGCAGCGGCGGGTTTTCCGGCCCCAATATCTACGATGTCGGGGATTATCCCAATTCAATCGCGTTAGGCGATGTGAACGGGGACGGCAATCTCGATATTGTCGTGAATAACGAGGACAGCGACAACGCGACGGTTTTGCTGGGCAATGGCGACGGCACGTTCAAATCGGCCGGCAATTTCGCCGAGGCGGGGAATTATCCGGGGCGGCTCATTCTCGCGGACGTGAACGGCGATCATCGGCTGGATATTGTCACCATCGCCGCCCGGGTATCGGAGCCATCCAGTCCCCAGGACGTCAGTGCTGACGCCGAGGAATTGGAACCGGCGGAAGTCGTCGTCCTTCTGGGCAACGGCAACGGCACATTCGGACCGGCATCGACCATCAACGCGGGCAACAACGGTTATTCGCTGACGGTCGGCGATTTCACCGGGGATGGAAAGCCGGACATCGCCGTCGCCGATTATGGCGACAACCGCGTGGACGTTCTGCTGAACAATTACGCGAGTCAAACGCCCGTGGTTCCGCCGCCGACTTTGCCCGCGGGAAACCATCCGGATGCGGTCATCAAGGCGGACGTCAATAACGACGGCCTGGCGGATCTGGTCGTTGCCAACAAATACAGCAATACGATCGACGTTTACATTGGCAATGGGGATGGCACGTTCGCGGCCCCGGTCAGCTACACCGTCGCCAACGACCCCACGAGCCTGTACGTAGCGGATGTCAACGGGGACGGCAAGCCGGACATTATCGTGGCCAGCGCGGGGTCGGAGGAAGTCTCGGTTCTGCTGGGCAATGGAAACGGGACGTTCGGGGCGCCGATCGTCACTTCAATAGGGCACGCGATCAGCCCCGGTCCCAACGCGATTTCGCTCGCTCAACTGACCGGCGAAGGGCCGGATGAATTGATTGTAGCTGGTGGAACATATGGCACGGTCGATGTGCTCCCGGGCAATGGGGACGGCACGTTCGGCGCGGGAACGGAAATCCCCATTTTGGGGCTGCATGGGAATGCCGCGACGGTGTATGCCGTCGCGAGCGCCGAACTGGGAGGCGGGACGTCGGTTGATCTGGTGGTGACGGATACCAAATACAACACCGTCGATGTGCTCCTCAACAACGGCGACGGCACCTTCCCCGCGCCGTCGATTTACGCCGTGGGCATGGGGCCGACGTCCGTCGCGCTCGCGGATGTGAATAACGCGGGCATTCCCGACATCATCACGGCCAACTCCATTTCCGGAACGGTCAGCATCCTGCTGGGCAATAGCGGCGGGACGTTCCAGTTGGCGCAGAATGTGGACGCGGGGGATGATCCGTTCGCGGTGGCCGTCGGTGATGTGACGGGCGATGGACAGGCGGATATTGTCACCGCTGATCCGGGAACGAGCCAGAATCCGCTGGATCAGGTCACGCTTCTCACAGGAAACGGCGACGGAACCTTCGCGGGGCCGTATTTCCTGGTGGTTGGCAACGGTCCCGACGCGATCACCACGGGCGATTTCAACAGCGCCCCCGCGGCGGACATTGTCACCGCCAACTCCGTGGATGACGACCTGAGCGTTTTGTTGACGGTGAACACGGCGCCGACCATTGTGGGCTTCCCGTCAACCAACTTTACAACGGGTTCAGCGGGCGATGTCGGCTTCACCGCGACGGGTTATCCCGCATCCACATTCCATGAATCTGGCGCGTTGCCCAGCGGCGTGACCTTCGTTGACAACGGCAACGGCTCGGCGGATTTGTCAGGCACGCCGGCGTCGGGAACGGGGGGGATTTATGATCTCACCATCACCGCCGGCAACGGAATCTCGCCCAATGCGTCGGACAATTTCACGCTCTTCGTGGACCAGGCCCCGGCCATAACCAGCGGCACGGCGACGACATTCACGGTCAGCACCACGGCGTCGCCTTTCACCATCACCACTGAGGCCGGCGTATTCCCGACTCCCGCGCTCACGGAAATCGGGACTCTTCCCAGCGGCGTGACGTTCGTTGACAACCACAACGGCACGGCGTCGCTGGAAGGAACGCCGGCGGCCAACGCGGCGGGAAGTTATCCGATCACGGTGGAGGCCTCCAACGGGGTCGGCTCCAATGCGAGCCAGTCGTTCACGCTCGTCGTAGCCGGAGCCCCGATTGTGCCTCCGTCAACCCTTGCCGTGGGCAACCATCCCGATGCCGTGGTTACCGCGGACCTGACGGACAACGACATTTCCGATCTGATTGTCGCCAATAAGTACAGCAATACGGTCGAAGTCTTCCTGGGCAATGGCGACGGCACATTCCAGGCGCCGGCGTCGTACAACGTGCCCAATGGGCCCAGCAGCCTCTACGTCGCGGACGTGAACGGCGACGGCAAGCTCGACATCGTTGTGGCCAGCGCGGCGTCGGAGGATGTCAGCGTGCTGCTGGGCAACGGTAACGGCACCTTCGGGGCGCCGATTGTCACATCCATCGGGCACACGATCAGCCCCGGGCCTGAGGCGATCGCGGTCGCTCAACTGGTCAGCGAAGGGCCGCAGGACCTGATCGTGGCCGGCGGAACGTATGGGACGGTGGATATCCTTGTCGGCAACGGCAACGGAACATTCCAGACCGGGACGGACGACCCGGTCTTTACGTCTAACCACCTGCTCGCGACGGTTTACTCCGTCGCGGCGGCAAAACTCGGCGGCGATTCGCAGGCGGACCTGGTGCTCACCGACACTGGTTACAGCACGGTCGATGTGATGCTCAATGACGGCGACGGCTCGTTCGGTTCGCCGGCCTTGTATTCGGTCGGCAACGGGCCGACCTCGGTTGCCGTCGCGGACGTGAACAAGGACGGCATCCCCGACATCATCACGGCTAATTCGATTTCCGGCACGGTCAGCGTGCTGCTGGGGAACAGCGGCGGAACTTTTAAGGCCGCCGACAATCTGGCGGCGGGGAATGATCCGTTCGCGGTAACCGTGGCGGATGTCACGGGCGATGGCGACGTTGACATCATCACCGCCGATCCGGGAACGATCGCGAGCCCGCTGGATGTGGTCACGGTGATTCAGGGCTACGGCAACGGCACATTCGCGGCGGGCAAATTGTTGGTGGTCGGCAACGGCCCCGACGCGGTGACGGCGGGCGATCTAAACGGCCAGACCGCGGCGGATATCGTGACCGCCAACTCGCTGGATAATGATGTGAGCCTTCTTTTCAATGTGTCGCAATCCCTGGCCGCGGGGATCACGGTGGGGCCGGGCAATATCGTCGAAGTAACGGCCACTCCGGAGAATGACATCGCCTCGGTTACTTATTCCAACGGCGTGGTGACCGTCATTATCGACGGGCAGCAGGAGACGTTCCCGATCGGTTCTATCAATGGCCTCAATATCAACCTGGAAGGCGGGAACGACAGCATCAGCCTTGGCCAGGGAGTGCCGACCTGCACGATCAACGGCGGAGCGGGCAACGACACCATCATGGCGATGAACAGCGCCAATGACATGCTGCTGGGCGGGGCCGGGGACGACTCTGTGGGGGCCGGCACCGGTCTAGACACGCTGCACGGGGGAGGCGGCAACGATACCCTCAGCGGCGGCGGAAAAGGCAGCAAGCTGAATGGCAACGGCGGTGATGACTATGTTGTCACTGATGCCAAGTTCGAGACCGTCAAGGGCGGCCGAGGCAGGGATACGATCGACCCGACCACGGGCGGTGATTCACTCATCGGAGGAGCCCAGGGAGGCGTCTTCCTGGATGCGGGCGTTACGCACCCCGACTCCCTTGTTGGCACGGGTGGGCTGAACTTTGCCCAGTACAATCCGGCCGACTCGATGACGGATATCTTTGAGATTTTCGATCCGCCGGCGCCGCCTTCATCGGGCGGGCCGTCCACGGAAGAAAATTCGGATAGCGCCGGCCCGGCGGCGGCCGCGGGAGTTACCGCGGTTGTGAGCGGCGGCGTGTTGAAAGTGACCGGCACCAGCGGGCCCGATGTGATCGCGTTGACCACCGACGGCACGAACATAGACATCTCCGCCGATGGAAATGACCTGACGCCTGTTCCGCTGTCGGGATTAGTCGGCATCCACGCCACGGGTGGCGGCGGCAGCGACTCCATTTCGGTGTCTTCGGCAATTACATTGCCCGCGACACTTGGCGGCAACGGCGGCAGTGACACACTCGTCGGCGGCGGTGGCGATAACGTCCTGATCGGCGGCGGCGGGAGTGATTCGCTGGTTGGCGGGGCGGGCACGAATCTGCTCGTTCCGGGCCAGCGCAATGCCTTCATCGGTGCGCCGACCGGCAATGACACCCTCGACGGCGGGACGGGCTTCAGCATCGCAGATTTCTCGCGGCGCACCGATCCGCTGACGCTTTCCAACAACGGCCAGGCCGATAGCGGCGACACCGTCGCGGGCGAGCGGTCGGAGATCATGTCGAACGTCTCGGCGATCTGGGGCGGCACCGCCAACGACACGATCGTCGGCGCCACGCCCGGCGAATTCCTCAGCGGCGGCGCTGGCGCCAATACTATTCATGGCGGCGGGGCCAATGACCTGCTCGTGGGCGGCGGCGGCAATGACACGGTCGTCGTGGCGGCCGAGCCGGTGAGTCTGTATCTCATCAACGGTTTCCCCAACAAGTACGGCGGCGTGAATAATCCGTCGGAGGACATTTTGCAGTTGGATTCACTGGACACGCCATTGACGTAGGCACCGATCGCCGAGGCCGCTTTTGAAGTTCCTTCAAGCCGAATAAACCGCCTTTTCGTGGAAAATCCGGCGCAAAATGTCAAGAAACAGGTGATTTTGTTCAAACGCTTACAGAATCATCACGAAAAGTTCATTTTCATCATTAACAATAAGTCTGGAGAGTGGGGCGAAGATGCTCCGGCGCGGCTCTTCACGCCGCCGGAGTGGCCGGTCAATAGGGAAGGGATTTCCCGCATGGCGCCGCCAAAGGTGCCGAGTTCCAGGGATCGCCGCCCGCGTCGATGGGCATCGCCGATGGACGTTGAAAATCGCGATGGCTGTTTGCCGCAGCGGCCAAGGAAAGGAGCCGGACCGTGACCAACCGAATTTTCGGCCGCGATGAGTCCCAGGCCGCCGCGTCTTCTATCCAATCTACTCAACAGGAAATTGATCTCTGGCGCGCCGACCAGCGGCGGGTGCGGATCGATCTCCACTGCCACAGCCACGCCAGCAACGAAGCGGACGAGGCGGTGCTGAATTCCATTCAATGCCCCGAATGCTTCAGCACGCCATTTGAAGTCTACGAGCAGGCGAAGCAGCGCGGGATGGATTTTGTCACCGTCACCGACCACGATTCGCTGGGGGGCGTGTCGCAATTGGCGGCGCTGCCGGATGTGCTGAGCGGCGAGGAAGTCACCTGTTATTTCCCCGAGGATCATTGCAAGATTCACCTGCTGGTGTGGGGTCTGTCGGAAGGGGAACATAACGCGATTCAGGCCGCGGCGCAGGATATATACCGCGTAGCCGACATTGTGGCCGAGGCGAGGCTGGCGCATTCCGTGGCTCACCCGTTCTATCGGCAGAATGACAAGTTGGAGCGGTGGCATCTGGAGCGGCTGCTGCTGTTGTTCAAGGGATTTGAGACATTGAACGGGGCGCACAGCGTATTGCATCGGCAGGCCGCGCTGGCGCTGGTCGAGGAACTGACGCCGCGAAGAATCGCCGACATGGCCGCGTCGCATTGCATGCCGCCGCGCTGGCCGCAGCCGCACATCAAGAGCCGCACGGGGGGCAGCGACGATCACGGGCTTTTCAACATCGGGCGAACATGGACGGAGTTTCCGGCAGACGTGCGAACGGTGGAACAAATCCTGGACGGCCTGCGCCAGGGGCGCTGCCGGGCCGGGGGAGAAGCGGGATCGAGCCTGAAGCTGGCGCATAATTTCTATGGCGTGGGGATTCGCTATTACGGGCGCAAGATGCGCGGCGGTTCTCCGGTCTCCATGCAGGACGTGGTGCTGCGGACGCTGGTGGGAGAGCGCGGGGCGATCCGGCGGCGCGATCTGGTGAAGGCGGCGGTGAAGCGGAAACTGGCCAAACTGCGGGGGCGCTTCCTCTCGCGCCTCAGCGCGCAGACCGAGCCGACGGGCACGGCGTTGCTGCTGGATTTGTTCATCCAATCCTTCCGGCGGCGCATGGATGAGAGTCCGGCGGTCTCGTCGGCCGTCAGCGACGGGCGGGCGGCGCTGGCGGAGCATGGGGCGATGTTCGATCTGCTCTCGTCGGTCAATCGCGACGTGACGGCGGGGATTGCCGAATCCATCAAGCGGGCGCTGTCGCGCGGGGAACTGACGGGAATCTTCGATTCCATTTCCAGCATCGCGGCCCACCAGTTCATGCTGATGCCGTATTATTTCGCCCTGTTCCACCAGAACCGGGAGCGGCAATTGATGCCGCGCCTTAGCGGGCGCGCTCCGGCGACAAATGCGGCGAATCTCCGGCTGGGCGTGTTTACCGACACGTTCGATGAGATCAACGGAGTGAGCCGGTTCATCCAGGACATCAGCCGGCAGGCGCAGGGGATGGAGCGGTCGCTGGTGGTGCATACGTGTTCGGCGGACGCGCGCGTGGCCTGTTCGGGGAGGAAAAATTTTACCCCCCTGCTGAGCGAGCCGATGCCCAAGTATCCCGAGCAGTCGCTGGTCGTGCCGCCGGTGGCGGAGATTCTGGAATGGGCGGACCGGCAGCAGTTCGACGCGATTCACGTGCATACGCCGGGGCCCATGGGCCTGTGCGGCTGGCTTGTGGCCAAAATGCTGCGCGTGCCGGTGCTGATGACGTATCACACGGACTTTCCCCGCTATGTGCGCGACCTGACCGGGGATCATCGCCTGACGACGGCGACGGAATCGTACATGAACTGGTTCTTCGGGCAGGCGCACACGATCTTTTCGCGCAGCAAGGATTACTGCGGCAAACTTCGCGCCCTGGGGCTGGGCGACAAGCGGCTGGAGATGGTGCTGCCCGGCGTGGACACCGAGAAATTCAATCCGGAAATGCGCGATGTGAATCTGTGGCCGCGGCTGCGCGTCGGCCAGGCGCATAAGCTGCTCTATGCCGGACGGGTGAGCCTGGAGAAGAATCTGCCGTTCCTCGTTGAGGCCTTTAGACTGCTTTGCCGGCAGCGTCAGGATGTGGCGCTGGTCGTGGCGGGCGACGGACCGTACCGGGCGGAGATGGAGAAGGCCGCGGCGGGATTGCCGGTGCATTTCCTTGGGTTTCAGAACGACCAGGAATTGTCGGCACTGTATGCGTCCAGCGACCTGTTCGTCTTCCCCTCGGCGACGGACACGCTGGGGCAGGTGGTGGCCGAGGCGCAGGCGGCGGGGCTGCCGGTGCTGGTGAGCGATCAGGGCGGGCCGAAGGAATTGATGGACGACCAGATCACCGGGCTGGTATTGCCGACAGGCGGAGCGACGGCGACGGCCGATTGGGCGGCGGCGATCAACGGCCTGCTGAGCGACTCGGCGCAGCGCATGCGGATGAGCCGCACCGCCCCGCGCCGCGCGGCGCGATTCTCGCGCGGGCAGATGTTCGAGGTCTTCTGGAATGAGCACGTCGACCACGATTCCGGGGCCAAGTCTTCCGATCCGCGCCGCGAGGCGGCGCTGGCGTGAAACAACACTGAATTCACTGACCTATGTAGCTCTCCATTCGGGTACGAATGGAGGCCTAAGAGCAGACGATGAAAGGTCCCGCCTGCGGCGGCGATTGTGAAGGACTCGGCCCCCGCATTGCGGGATGCCTCGGTAAATAAAATACCCACAGGGCCGCACCGCAATGTCTTGTTGACATACCTAAGGTCACGAGGTATATCATGGCTGCGTGAAATCCATTTCGAAAAATTCCCATTTCATGAACGGCGTGCCGGAGTTGCTGATCCTCCGTCAACTCAGCGAGGGGGAGATGTACGGCTACAACCTCGTGCGCGCGATTCAGTCCAGGACAAAAAGCACCATCAGTCTCAGCGAAGGATGCGTCTATCCATTGCTTCATGCCCTTGAGCGCAAGGGATGGCTTTCGTCGCGGCGGGCAACCGCGGACGGCCGCGTCCGCGTTTATTACCGCCTGACCGCCAAGGGACGGCAGCGGCTGGACAAAATAACCGAGCAGTGGAAGGGCCTGGCGGCCGCGGTCCACAACGCCCTGGGAGCAGCCTATGAGCAGCCGGGAACCATTTAGCGAGTTACGCCGGCGGCTGGCGGAGGCGGGCGCGCCTGCCGAGTACATCAGCCGGCTTCTCGACGAATTGCAAAATGATGTACGCGAATCCGTCGACGCCGCCATGCAGCGCGGCCAGACCGAAGCGCAGGCCCATGCCGACGCGATGGAGAAGATCGGCAGCCAGCGCGAGATCGCGGCAAGCGCCGTCCACATGCTGAGGCAGGAGTCGTGGCTCGGCAGACATCAGACCGCCGGCTTGCTGTTGGTTTCCTTCGTGTTCTTTCCGGTCTGGGTGATTCTTATTGACTTGATCCTGATGCTCTGCGGGTACGAGATCTGGCAACACATGCACCTGTCCAGGACTGGCGTGGGCGCTCATGTGGGCAAATGGGCAACCGAGCTGGGCTGCAACCTGGTCGTTCCGGCACTGAGTCTTTGGGGGATGGCGAGAGTTTGCCGCCGGAAATATTGTCGCGGGAGTTTGACCACGGCGGCGCTGGCATTGGCGTGCTTCTGGTCGGTGGTGATTCGGCTCCGCGTTCAGTTGCCGCCCACACCCGACGAGTTGGGAGCCGGAATTTTTGGACTGTATCTGCCGTGGCCGCTCATGTGGCCCTATCCCGTCCTGCCGATGCTGGTTGGCGCGGCGTGGCTGGCGGGCCGCGTTCTTGTTCACCGCGGCCGCCGAGGTTTCGGCGAGCTGGCGCAATAGACAATGGAGACGACTATGAACTATATGCGAACGGCGTCGTGGATGGCGATCTGCCTTTTCAGCCTCGTAGGCGCGGGTTGCCAAATGGATCACAGCAGCAGCTATGTCGCGTGGAATCTGCCGGTTTCAACGCCGCGGCTGGGACGGACGGCCGTGGCGATTCAATCCACCGGCGGCTTTGAGTCTCCCAAGGTGACGTTCCAGAACGTGCGTGATGAAGTGGCCGGCGCGCTGGCCCAGGTACCCGGCACGACCGATGCCGCACTGCCGGCGACACTGCACAATCGGCGCATGAACGACGGCGACCTGCTTGCGGCGGCGGGACAGAGCGGCGCCCAGACGCTTTGCGTCGTGACGGTCCGCTTCGTTGGGTCGTACGCCTGCATTGGCATCGGAATCCCGCCTTATTTTGCCGCCTCACGGGTGGATTACGAGGTTCGCATGTTCGATGTGAAGACCGGAACGCTGCTGATCCACGCCGACCAGGAGGACCAGACTTTTCACCTCTACGAGCCGCCCACGCATGCCCTGGTGGACCTGAGGCGCGGCATGACGGATATATTGCACCGGAGCGGCCTGTTGAACTCTGCGCCAGCGGTAAATCCGACGACGCAGCCGGCCATGATCGTCGCGACGGGTGGCCGCGGCGATCAACGGCCTGCTGAGCGACTCGGCGCAGCGCATGCGGATGAGCCGCACCGCCCCGCGCCGCGCGGCGCGATTCTCGCGCGGGCAGATGTTCGAGGTCTTCTGGAATGAGCACGT